>NZ_AQUO01000002.1:0-135000 GCF_000371965.1 Paracoccus sp. N5
GCGCGCGGCGGCACCGCGCTTTTGCGCCTGCCCGACCGCCCCGGCGACCCCGCCTCGCCCCGGCGCGACTATATCGCCGCGGCCGAGCCGATGCCCGAGGCGGGCTGGACCGTGCATGTGCTGCTGGACAGCGCCGAGTTGCAGGCCGAGGCGCGGCTGACGGTGGCAAGCCTGGTGCTGCTCTTGTCGGCCGCGGGTTTCGGCGCGCTGATGCTGCGCCAGCGCCGCGCCCGCCTGCGCGAGCGGCTGGCCGCGACCGAGGAGCTGGAGCGGCGGGTGATCGCCCGCACCGCCGACCTGGCGCGGGTGAACGAGCAGCTGGGCCAGGAAATCGCCGAGCGCCGCGCCACCGAGGCCGAGCTGCGCGCCGCCCAGGTGAGCCTGGTGCAGGTCGGCAAGCTCGCGGCCTTGGGGCAGATGTCGGCCTCGTTGTCGCACGAGATCAATCAGCCCCTGGCGGCGGCGCGCAACTATGCCGACAGCGCCGGCATCCTGATCGAGCGCGGCGACTATGACCGTGCGCGCGAGAATATCGCCGAGATCCTGGCGCTGGTCGATCGCATGGCCGCCATCGGCAAGCACCTGCGCCAGGCCGCGCGCCAGCCCGATGCCAACCCCGGCGCGGTGACGCTGGCCGCGCTGCTGCCCGAGACGCAGACCATCGTCGCCGGCCGCCTGGCCAGCAGCGGCGCCACGCTGGAACTGGACCTGCCCGCGGACCTGCCGCCGCTGCGCGCCGGGGCGACGCGGTTGCAGCAGGTGCTGGTCAACCTGATCTCGAACGCCGCCGATGCCGCGCTGGAGGCCGAGGACCGCCGCATCACGCTTTCGGCCCGGGCCGAGGGCGGTCGCGTCTGGATCAGCGTCCGCGACCGCGGCCCGGGCGTGCCCGAAACCATCGCGCCGCGCATCTTCGACCCGTTCTTCACCACCAAGGGCATCGGCGCCGGGCTGGGCCTGGGCCTGTCGATCACCGCCAATATCCTGCGCGACCTCGGCGGCGAGATCGGCGTCCGCGACGCCCGCCCCGGGGCCGAGTTCCGCGTTACCCTGCCCGCCGCCACGCAGGAGGCCGCCGCATGAGCGCGCGCGTCCTGCTGATCGACGACGATGCGCAGATGCGCGGCTCGACCGCGCAGGCGCTGGAGCTGGCGGGCTTCGCGGTCGAGGCGCTGGCCTCGGGCGAGGAGGCGCTGGCGCTGGCCGGCCCCGGCTTTGCCGGCGCCGTGGTCAGCGACATCCGCATGCCCGGCATGGACGGCATGACCCTCTTGGGCCGGCTGCACGAGATCGACGCCGAGATCCCGGTGATCCTGGTCACCGGCCATGCCGAGGTGCCGCTGGCGGTCGAGGCGATCCGCGGCGGCGCCTATGACTTCATCGAGAAGCCCTTCGTGGTGCAGGAGCTGGCGACGGTGATCCGCCGCGCCGCCGAGCATCGCGCGCTGGTGCTGGAAAACCGCCGCCTGCGCGCCGTCGCCGGCAAGCGCGACGATATCGAGGCCCGCCTGCCCGGCCGCAGCCAGGCCATGGTCGACCTGCGCTATCGCCTGCGCGCCATCGGCGCCTCGGACGCGGATGCGCTGATCATCGGCCCGACCGGCAGCGGCAAGGAGGTCGTGGCCCATGCGCTGCACGACATCTCGCCCCGCGCCGGTCGGCCCTTCATCGCCATCATGTGCGCCGCCCTGCCCGAGGCGCTGATCGAATCCGAGCTGTTCGGCCACGAGGCCGGCGCCTTTCCCGGCGCGCTGCGCCCGCGCTATGGCAAGTTCGAACACGCACGCGGCGGCACGGTGCTGCTGGACGAGATCGGCTCGATGCCCTTGGAATTGCAGGCGAAACTGCTGCGCGTCCTGCAGGAGCGGGTCATCACCCGGCTGGGCTCGAACGACGCGCTGCCCTTGGACGTGCGTTTCATCGCCACGTCGAAAACCGACCTGGCCGATCTGGTGGCGCGCGGCGCCTTCCGCGAGGACCTGTACTGGCGGCTGAACGTCGCGGTGCTGCATGTGCCGCCGCTCGCCGCCCGGCGCGAGGACGTGGCGCTGCTGTTCCTGCAACTGGTCCGCGAATCCGCCGCCCGCCACAACCTGCCCGAGCGCGCCCTGTCGCCGGCCTTGCTGTCCGACCTCGCCGCCCGCGACTGGCCGGGCAATGTCCGCGAATTGCGCAACCTGGCCGAGCGCTTCGTCCTGGGGCTGGAACCGGGCCGGCCCGAGCCGGAACAGGGCGCGACCCGGCTGGCCGAGCGCGTCGCCGAATACGAGCGCAGCCTGATCGCCAGCGCCATCGCCGCCCATGGCGGCCGCCTGCGCGCGGTCTATGAGGGCCTGGGGATTTCCCGCAAGACGCTTTACGAGAAGATGCAGAAATACGGCCTCGACCGCCGGCTGATCCTCGACGCCGCCGAGGATGACGGCTGATGGGTGGATTTCCACCCATGCGATGGCGGCGATGTCCCCTTTCCCACCCATTTCCCGGCCCCGGCGCGGCGATTTCCACCCGGAAGGCGGATTAGCGTTTGGCGCACCGCCCGGGCCGCGCGCAACCTGACCGCATCGGCCGCGGGGAGGCGCGGCCCTACAGGGAGGAATGACGGATGGCATATCCGAAACTGGCCGCCGCGCTGGCGGCCGTGGTGGCGTTCGGCGGGACGTTCGGCTCGGGCGCCTGGGCGCAGGATTATCCGACGCGGCAGATCACCATGGTCGTGCCCTTTTCGGCCGGCGGGCCGACCGATACCGTGGCGCGGCTGGTGGCGGAAAAGATGTCCTCGGACCTGGGCCAGCAGATCGTGGTGGAAAACGTCGGCGGCGCCGGCGGCACGCTGGGGGCGGGCAATGTCGCCAAGGCCGAGCCGGACGGCTATACCGTGCTTCTGCACCATATCGGCATGGCGACCTCGGCGACGCTCTATCGCAAGCTGGCCTATGACCCGCTGAACGCCTTCGACTATGTCGGCCTGGTGACCGAGGTGCCGATGGTCGTCGTCGCCCGCAAGGATTTCGAGCCGGCGGATTTCGCGGGCTTCACCGAATACGTCAAGGCCAATGCCGACAAGCTGACCCTGGCCAATGCCGGCATCGGCTCGGCCAGCCACCTGTGCGGCATGCTGCTGATGCAGGCGCTCGAGGCGCCGCTGGTCACCGTGCCCTACAAGGGCACCGGCCCGGCGATGACCGACCTTCTGGGCGGGCAGACCGACATCATGTGCGACCAGACCACCAACACCACCCAGCAGATCAAGGGCGGCACGATCAAGGCCTATGCCACCACCACGGCCGAGCGCCTGCCGCTGTTCCCCGACCTGCCGACCGCCACCGAAGCCGGGCTGCCGGCGCTGCAGGTGGGCATCTGGCACGGCATCTATACCCCCAAGGGCACCGCGCCCGAGATCAACGAGCGCCTGTCGCAATCGCTGCAAAAGGCGCTGGCCGACGAGGGCGTGGTCAAGGCCATGGCGGATCTCGGCACCGCGCCCGAGCCGGCCGAGAACGCCACCCCCGCCGCGCTGAAGGCCAAGCTGGAATCCGAGATCGCGCGCTGGAAGCCGGTGATCGAATCCGCCGGCGTCTATGCCGACTGATCCCATCCGGCCCCGCCTGCCCAAGGGCGGGGCCCCTGAAAGGGCGAACGCATGACAACGAAACCCAAGGACAAGACCGATCTCGCCGCCGGCCTGCTGCTGATGGCGGCGGCTGCCTTCTTCGGCTGGCAGACGCTGGAGCTGGAGGTCGGCACCTCGCTGCGCATGGGGCCGGGCTATTTCCCCATGGTGCTGTCGGGGCTCCTGTTCCTGCTGGGCGCGCTGGTGGCGCTGAAATCGCTGGGCCGCGAGGGCGAGCCCTTCGGCGCGATCGCCTGGCGCGGGCTGGCCTTCATCCTGCCGGCGCCGGTGTTCTTCGGCCTGACGGTGCGCGGCCTGGGCTTCGTGCCGGCGCTGTTCGTGACCACGCTGATCGCTGCCCAGGCCTCGCGCCGGATGCGGCCGCTGCCGGCGCTGGCCTTGGCGGTCGCGGTCACCATCCTGTCGACGCTGATCTTCAGCTATGGCCTCGGGCTGCCGTTCCGGCGCTTCGGTCCCTGGCTTCCGGGCGTGTGAGGACAAGATGGACCTGCTTTCCAACCTCGCCATGGGCTTTTCGGTCGCCTCGTCGCTGGCGAACCTGGCCTTCTGCCTGATCGGCGTCATCCTGGGCACGCTGATCGGCGTGCTGCCCGGCATCGGCGCCACCGCGACCATCGCCATGCTGCTGCCGATCACCTTCCAGCTGGAACCGGTCAGCGCGCTGATCATGCTGGCCGGCATCTATTACGGCGCGCAATACGGCGGCTCGACCACGGCGATCCTGATCAACATGCCGGGCGAAAGCTCCTCGGCCGTGACCGCCATCGACGGCTACCAGATGGCGCGCAAGGGCCGGGCGGGCACGGCGCTGTCGGTGGCCGCGCTGGGGTCGTTCTTCGCCGGCACGGTCTCGACCTTCCTGGTCGCGATCTTTGCCCCGCCGCTGACCGAGATCGCGCTGAAATTCGGCGCGGCCGAGTATTTCAGCCTGATGGTGCTGGGCCTGGTCATGTCGGTGGCGCTGGCGCATGGCTCGGTCTTGAAGGCGCTGGCCATGGTGGTGCTGGGCCTGCTGCTGGGCATGGTCGGCACCGACATCTATACCGGCACGCCGCGCTTTACCCTGGGCATCACGCAATATGCCGACGGGCTGAACTTCGTCGCGCTCGCCGTGGGCGTCTTCGGCATCGCCGAGATCCTGCGCAACCTCGAGGACGAGCACGACCGCGAGGTGATGACGAAAAACATCAACCGCCTGTTCCCGACCGGCGCGGAGCTGAAGCAGATGATCGGCCCGGTGCTGCGCGGCACCGGCGTCGGCTCGGTGCTGGGCATCCTGCCCGGCGGCGGCGCGATCCTGGCCAGCTTCGCCAGCTACACGGTGGAAAAGAAGCTCTCGAAACACCCCGAGGAATTCGGCAAGGGCGCGCTGGCGGGCGTCGCCGGGCCGGAAAGCGCCAACAACGCGGGCGCGCAGACCTCGTTCATCCCGCTGCTGACCCTGGGCATCCCCGCGAACCCGGTGATGGCGCTGATGATCGGCGCGATGATCATCCAGGGCATCGTGCCGGGGCCGAACGTGGTCAGCGAACAGCCGCAGCTCTTCTGGGGCATCATCGCCAGCATGTGGATCGGCAACCTGATGCTGGTGGTGCTGAACCTGCCGCTGATCGGGCTGTGGGTGAAGCTGCTGACCGTGCCCTATTACGTGCTGTTCCCGATCATCATGGCGATGTGCTCGATCGGGGTCTATTCGGTGGCGACGAACACCTATGACCTGTTCGCGGTCGCCTTCTTCGGGCTTCTGGGCTACGTCATGTCCAAGCTGCGCTGCGAGCCGGCGCCCCTGCTGCTGGGCTTCGTGCTGGGCCCGCTGCTGGAGGAAAACCTGCGCCGCGCCATGATCCTGTCGCGCGGCGATCCCTCGACCTTCGTGACCCGGCCGATCAGCCTGGTGCTGCTGTTGATGGCGGCGGCCGTGCTGGTGCTGGTCTTCATGCCGCAGATCCGCCGGCGCCGGGACGAGGTCTTTACCGAAAGCGATGCATAGGAGGAAACGCATGACCGCATCCATCACCCGCCGCCTGCTTCTTGGCGCCGCCATGGCGCTGGGGCTGGCCGGCGCCGCCCGCGCCGAATTCCCCGACCGCCAGATCACCCTGGTGATCCCCTTTGCCGCCGGCGGCTCGACCGACGTGGTCGGGCGCATCGTCGCCGACAAGATGGGCGCCGCCCTGGGCCAGCAGGTGATCGTGCAGAACGTCGGCGGCGCCGGCGGCAGCCTGGGCGCGGCCCAGGTCGCCAAGGCCGATCCCGACGGCTACACGATCCTGATGGCCACCGTCGCGACCCATGCGCTGAACCCGCTGATCCTGAAGCAGAAACCCTATGACCCGGTGGCGGATTTCGCCCCGATCTCGCTGCTGGTTCTGGTGCCGAACGTGCTGGCGGTGAACCCCGAACTGCCGGTCAATACCGTGCAGGAACTGATCGACCTGGCCAAGAAAGAGCCCGGCACGCTGGCCTATGCCTCGTCCGGGAACGGCACGCCGCTGCACCTGTCGGGCGAGCTCTTCAAGTCCATGGCGGGCGTCGACATCACCCATATCCCCTACAAGGGCTCGGGTCCGGCGCTGACCGACGTGCTGGGCAACCAGGTGCCGATCATCTTCGACAACCTGCCCTCGGCATCCGGCCATATCGCCAGCGGCAAGCTCAGGGCGCTGGGGGTGACGACGGCGGAGCGCGCCCCGAGCTTCCCCGACGTGCCGGCCATCGCCGAGACCCTGCCGGGATACGAGACCTATACCTGGAACGCACTCTTCGCCCCGGCCGGCACCCCGCCCGAGGTGGTCGCGGCGCTGAACAAGGCGGCGCTCACGGCCATGGCCGACCCGGCCGTGGCCGAGCGGATGAAGGAGTTCTCGGCCAGCATCGTCGCCTCGACCCCCGAGGCGCTGGCCGAACACGTCAAGGCCGAGATGGCGAAATGGGAGCCCGTGGTGCGCGACGCGAACGTCAGCCTGGACTGACGCAGCGGCAAGCGCTTCAGGGGGCCGGGTCCGCGCGACCCGGCCCCTTTCATTCCCGCATGGTTTCGTGGCAGGAAAGGCCGCAGAACCAAGGCGATGGGGGGAAGGGCATGACGGCGACGGCGGCGGTGCGGTTGACCCGTGCGGGGCTGGTCGGGACCGCCCGCGCCCTGCTGAGCCTGCGGGCCGTGGACCTGCCGCCGCCCTCGGGCGCGCCGCGCATCCTGGTCGCGAACCACGTCAGCCACGCCGATTTCGTGGCGCTGTGGTCGGTGCTGCCGCCCGCCGCCCGCGCCCGGACCCGCCCGGTCGCCGGGGCGGATTACTGGGAACGCTCGGACCTGCGGGCCTGGATCGCGAACCGGGTGTTCCGCGCCGTGCTGATCGACCGCGACCCCGCCAGCCGCCGCGGCGACCCCATCGCCACCGTGGCCGCGGTGCTGCAAGGCGGCGAGGACGTGATCTTCTTTCCCGAGGGCACGCGCAACCTGACCGATGCCCGGCTGTTGCCGCTGAAATCCGGCATCTTCCACTTGGCCCGCGCCGTGCCGCAGGCCGAGATCGTGCCGGCCTGGATCCTGAACCTGGACCGCATCCTGCCGAAAGGCGCCTTGCTGCCGGTGCCGCTGAACTGCGCCGTGCGCTTCGGGCCCCCGATGCGCCCCAAGACCGGCGAAAGCCGCGACGAATTCCTGTCCCGCCTTGGCGCCGCCATGCTGGCGCTGGGCCAGGCGAAAGGCTGAACCATGGAGCGTTTCCATTCCCCCTCGGCCTTCTTCTTCTACGGGCTTTTCGCCTTTCTGCTGCTGGCCTCGGTCGTTGCGCGCTGGCTGATCCGTTCCGGGCGGGTCAAGGGCGAGATGGCCGGCAACCTTGCCGACCGCATCCGCGCCTGGTGGGTGATGATCTGCGTGCTGGCGCTGATCTTCACCCTGGGCGCCGGGGCGATCACGCTGTTCTTCGCGCTCTGCTCCATGGCCGGCTTGCGCGAATTCGCCACCATCACCCATACGCGGCGCGACGACCACGACGGGCTCGCCATCGCCTTCTATGCCGTCCTGCCGCTGCAATACCTGTTGGTCTATTTCGAGGTGCCGGTCTTTGCCGCGCTGCTGATCCCGGTCTATTGCTTCCTGCTGCTGCCCGTCGTCACCGTGCTGAAGGGCGAGGTGCAGGGCTTCCTGACCCGCGTTTCCGAAACGCAATGGGCGCTGATGGTCTGCGTCTATTGCGTCTCGCATATCCCGGCGATCCTGACGCTGGACATTCCCGGCTATCGTTACAGCGCCTTCACGCTGGTCGCCTGGCTGATCCTGGTCGTGCAGGCCTCGGACGTGCTGCAATATGTCTGGGGCAAGGCGCTGGGGCGGCACCTGCTGGCGCCGCGCGTCTCGCCCTCGAAGACGGTCGAGGGGCTGGTCGGCGGCGTGCTCAGCGCCAGCGCGCTGGGGGTGGCGCTGGCGCCCTTCACGCCCTTCGGCTGGTGGCAGGCCGGGCTGGTCGCGCTGACCGTGACCACATTCGGCTTTCTGGGCGGGCTGATCATGTCCGCCATCAAGCGCGACCGCGGCGTCAAGGACTGGGGCACGCTGGTGCAGGGCCATGGCGGCATCCTGGACCGGCTGGACAGCCTGGTGTTCTCGGCCCCGGTCTTCCTGCATATCCTGGCATGGGGGTGGTTATGACCGAGGATTTCAGCCGGCGGCCGATCGCCAGCCGCAACACGAAATGGGCCGCCTATGTGACGCGGCGGCTGGTCGCCCGGGGCGTGGCGCCGAACCGCATCTCGGCCGGTTCGGTGGTGGCGGCGGCGCTGGCGGGCGGCGCCTTCGCCACGGCGGGGGCGGTGACGCCGCTGTGGGGGATCGGGCTGCTTCTGCTGCTGGGCGCGGCGCTTACCCAGCTGCGGCTGCTTTGCAACCTTTTCGACGGGCTGGTCGCGGTCGAGGGCGGCATGGCCAGCCCCGACGGCGCCTTCTGGAACGAGGTGCCGGACCGGCTGTCCGACCTGCTGATCCTCGCGGGCTTCGGCATGGCCTCGGGGCGGCTCGAACTGGGCCTGCTGGCGGGCGCGCTGGCGATCCTGACCGCTTACCTGCGCGAATTCGGCCGCGCGGCGGGCTTCGGCTCGGATTTCCGCGGGCCGGGGGCCAAGTCGCATCGCATGGCGGTGGTCACGCTGGGCGCGCTGGCGCAGGTCGCGGGCCTGATCGCGGGCTGGGGCTGGCCGATCCTGCCCTGGGCGCTGTGGCTGGTTCTGGCGCTGACGGCGGCGACCGTGATCCGCCGCAGCCTGCGCATCCTGCGCCGGATGCGCGGCTAGGCCCTTGCCGCGCGGGCAGGCCGGCACCAGATTTGTCAAAGAATCGCGTCAGGGGGGCTGAACTCGGCCGGCCTGCCGTGCTACAGGCGCCACAGCCCGGACAACCAGACCAGAGAACCGAAGCCATGCCCGCATATCGTTCCCGCACCACCACCCATGGCCGCAACATGGCAGGGGCCCGCGGCCTCTGGCGCGCCACCGGGGTCAAGAACAGCGATTTCGGCAAGCCCATCATCGCCATCGTGAACAGCTTCACCCAGTTCGTCCCCGGCCACGTCCACCTGAAGGACCTGGGGCAGATGGTCGCGCGCGAGGTCGAGGCCGCCGGCGGCATCGCCAAGGAATTCAACACCATCGCCGTCGACGACGGCATCGCCATGGGCCATGACGGGATGCTGTATTCCCTGCCCTCGCGCGAGCTGATCGCGGATTCGGTGGAATACATGGTCAACGCGCATTGCGCCGACGCCATGGTCTGCATCAGCAATTGCGACAAGATCACCCCCGGCATGCTGCTGGCGGCGATGCGGCTGAACATCCCGGCGGTCTTCGTCTCGGGCGGGCCGATGGAGGCGGGCAAGGTCACGCTGGGCGACGGGCGCAAGGTCGCGCTGGATCTGGTGGACGCCATGGTCGCGGCGGCCGACGACACCGTTTCGGACGCCGATCTCGCCGCCATCGAGGAAGCCGCCTGCCCGACCTGCGGCTCGTGCTCGGGCATGTTCACCGCGAATTCGATGAACTGCCTGACCGAGGCGCTGGGTCTGTCGCTGCCCGGCAACGGCTCGACGCTCGCCACCCACGCCTTCCGCAAGGGGCTGTTCCTGGAAGCCGGGCGCCGCGCGGTCGAGATCGCGAAACGCTATTACGAACAGGACGACGATTCGGTGCTGCCGCGCAATATCGCGCAGAAACCGGCCTATGAGAACGCCATGGCGCTGGACATCGCCATGGGCGGCTCGACCAACACCGTGCTGCACCTCTTGGCGGTGGCGCAGGAAGGCGGCGTCGATTTCACCATGGACGACATCGACCGGCTGTCGCGCCGCGTGCCCTGCCTCTGCAAGGTCGCGCCGAACAAGGCCGACGTGCATATGGAGGACGTCCACCGCGCCGGCGGCATCATGGCGATCCTGGGCGAGCTGGACCGCGCCGGGCTGATCGACCGCAACTGCACCACGGTCCACGCCCTCACCATCGGCGCCGCCATCGACCAGTGGGACATCGCGAAATCGAACGACCCGGCCGCGCGCGAACTGTTCCTGGCCGCGCCGGGCGGCGTGCCGACGCAGACCGCGTTCAGCCAGTCCTCGCTGTGGCCGGACCTGGACACCGACCGGGAAAAGGGCGTGATCCGCTCGGCCAGGACGCCGTTTTCCAAGGACGGCGGGCTCGCGGTGCTGCGCGGCAATATCGCGCTGGATGGCTGCATCGTGAAGACGGCGGGCGTGGACGAATCGATCCTGGTCTTTACCGGCACGGCCAAGGTCTATGAAAGCCAGGACGCGGCCGTCTCGGGCATCCTGACCGGCAAGGTTCAGGCCGGCGACGTGGTGGTCATCCGCTACGAGGGCCCGAAAGGCGGGCCGGGGATGCAGGAGATGCTGTATCCGACCAGCTATCTGAAGTCGAAGGGCCTGGGCAAGGCCTGCGCGCTGATCACCGACGGCCGCTTCTCGGGCGGCACCTCGGGCCTGTCGATCGGCCATGCCTCGCCCGAGGCGGCGGCCGGCGGCACCATCGGCCTGGTGCGCGACGGCGACCGGATCGAGATCGACATCCCGAACCGCACCATCCACCTGGCCGTGTCGGACGAGGAACTGGCCGCGCGCCGGGCCGAGCAGGATGCCAAGGGCTGGAAACCGGCGCAGAAACGCCAGCGCCAGATTTCGGACGCGCTGCGGGTCTATGCGCAATTCGCCAGCTCGGCCGACAAGGGCGCGGTGCGGGTGCTGCCGGAATAAGGCCGGCCACAAGGACATGAAAAGGGGCGCCGCGCGGGCGCCCCTTCCGCGTTCCGGTAGGGATCAGTCCAGCTTGGACAGCTCCACGCGCAGCACCGAATCCACCGCGTCCTTGCGGAAATCCGGATGCTCGTCGCCATGCGGCACCTTGACGGTCACGAACAGCAGCTTGCCGTCCTGGCTGACCTCCAGGCTGTTCGGATGCGTCGGCAGCGCCAGCTCGTGCTTGACCGTCAAGGCCTTGGCGTCGATCACCACCAGCTTGCCGGTGCCTTTCGGCTCTTCCCGGCTGACGCCGCGGGTGGTGGCATAGACCTCGTCGCGGTCCGCATTATAGACCACGTCCAGCGTGCCCATGCCGGTCGGGACCGTGCCGATCAGCTTGCCGTCCTCGGTGCCGAAGACATAGATCTGGCCGGTGTTGGCATCGGCCGCGAAAAGCCGCCCGCCCCTGGCGTCCAGCGCCAGGTTGACGAAGAAATGCTTGGAATCGTCCTTGGCCGTGCCCTTGGTATCGCCGGTCGAGAAGCCGTCGACCCGATCGCCCGAGGCGGCGTCATAGACAGCGACCTCGTCGATGCCGCCGCCGCCGACATAGACCCGGCCCTTGTCGCTGTCGAGGGCCAGGCCCGCCGACCACAGCCCGGAATCGTCCACGCGCTTGACCAGCGCGGCCTTTTCGCCGTCCACGATCCACAGCGCGCCCTTCTCGGTCGGGCTGGTGACATAGACGCGGTGGGTCTTTTCATCGACCGCGACCATGCGGGTATGCTCATAGCCCTCGCCGTCCTTCTGGCCCAGCTGGACCGAGCCGGTCAGCACGCCGCTTTGCGCATCGAGGATGCTCAGCTTGCCGCTCATGGTATTGCCGACGTAAAGCCGGCCCAGGTCGCGGTCCATCGCCAGGGCGAAGGCGCCGTCGGGCAGCTGGATGCGGCGCTTGACGGACAGGTCGTCGCGGTCGAGCAGCCAGACCTGACCGGCGCTCGGCCCCTCGAAGCTGGGATTCGCCGCGACGAAGACCACGCCCTGGTCGGCATCGTCCAGGATCTCGTAGGCGCCGGGGATGATGTCCTGGCGGATCACCGCATCGGCATAGCCCGCGGGCTGGACCAGTGTTGCGGCATCTTGCGCCAGCGCCGGGGCGGCCAGCGTCATCGCCAGCAGCAGGGGCAGGGTCGCGCGTTCGGCAAATGTTTTTCTCATTCCGTGTCCTTCTTTCCTTGCGTCGAAAACCTCGGAAGCGCGCGTCTCGCGGCGCGCCGGGCTGCGCACGGCCCCGCGCCAGAATGGCGGCGCCGGGTTCGGGCTGCACCTGCGCCCGCGGCCCAGGCGAGCAGCCGCCCCGCATGGCCGCGCTGCCGGCGATGCCCGGCGCGGGAGAGAGCCGAAGGTTGAATGCGCGTCACGGGGCCCGCCTGCCAGCTTTGTCCGCCTGTCTAGGCAGATTTCCGCGGTCACGCAATGTCCGATGCAAATAGTCAGAAATTATCCGCTGCCCCTCTGCGGAACCCATCCGGTGCCGATGTCGTTCGTCGCAGGCATCAGAAAGGGCACCGGCGCGATGCAGCATCTGACATGCCCGCACTGCGGGCAGAAGGTCTATTTCCAGAACACGATCTGCGCCTGCGGCGCGGCCCTGACCTTCGACCCCGAAGCCGGCGGTTTCGTCCCGAACGGCATTCCCTGCGCGCAGGCGCAGGACATCGGCTGCAACTGGATCGCCGAGGCCGGCGCCGGGCTCTGCCGCTCCTGCCGGGCGGTCGCGACCATTCCGGACCTGTCGGTCGCAGAGAACCGCGCGCTCTGGGCGAAAAGCGCGGCGGCCCTGCGCTGGGTGCTGGCGAATCTTGCCCGCTGGGAGTGGTTCACCGATGCCGACCCCGGCCCGCGCCCGGTCTTCGCGATGCTTTCGGAACGCATCGGCGGGGCCTCGGTGCCGGTCAGCATGGGCCATGCGGACGGCATCATCACCATCAACGTGGCCGAGGCCGACCCGGCGCTGCGCCTGGCGCGCCAGCAGCAGCTGGGCGAGCTCTACCGCTCGATGATCGGCCATATGCGCCACGAGATCGCGCATTTCCTGTTCCAGCGGCTCGCGGCACTGCCTGGATTCCTGGTTGCCTTCCGCGCCATGTTCGGCGACGAGCGCGCCGATTACGCCGCCGCGCTGGAGCGGCATTACGCCCACCCCCAACCCCCGGGCGAGCGCCACATCACCGCCTATGCCACCATGCACCCGCATGAGGACTGGGCCGAGACCGCGGCGCATGTGCTGCATCTGGTCGACATGACCGACAGCCTGGTCGCGGCCGGGCTGACCGGACCGGCGATCCCGCCGCCTGGCTATGACGCCTATGCTGATCCCGACGGCGACCACCTGCTGCAGGTCGCGGGTGTCGTGGCGCTGGCGGTGAACGAGATCAACCGGGCGCTGGACAATCCCGACGTCTATCCCTTCGTGCTGACCGACACGACGTGCGAAAAGCTGAAATTCGCGCTGCACTGGCTGTCCTTCGGCGCGACCATGGCGCCGGAGGGCAGGCGCTAGATGCCGGTCGCGATCTGGTGGCTTGGGCCGGATTCCGGCGGGCCGACAAATCCGGCACTGTCGGCCGCGACCCAAGGCGGCGCGGTACTGCCTCGACGCCGCGCGAGGCGCAGGATGCCGCCAGCCGCTGGCGGCCGGGCCGGGCCTTGCAGGCGCTGGACGCCGCGCGGCACCGCCGCGAACGGATCCAGGACCAGAACCCGGCATCGGTTCCCGAGGCGCTGGCTATGCCACCGGCACCAGGCGTCGACCGCGCTCTACGGCCGGCCGAGGTGGTGCGCGGCGGGCTGGTGTCGGCCCTCGGCCGCGGTCAAGCTGGTGTGCAAGCGGGCGACGGCGAGGCAGCCGGCGGCCATATCGCGACCGCATCGGCTCCTGGTCGAGGCTGGGCGGTGAGGTCCATGTCCCAGGACCGCTTTCGGCGGACGACCGGACCCGGGGCCGGTTCATCGCCGATGCAATCGAGCGGGATTCCTTTTGACCGCTATCATCGCAAGACCCAGACTTATCTCGCCACCATCGACGCGGACCTACCGAGGACACCACAGTGATCGCCGGCGTCGAATATCGCAAGCACGCGCGGACCGGGACGACCTGGGCCAACTGGCCGCTGGTCTTCTCGGACGGGAGGCCGACACATTTCCAGCGCGGCTTCGCGACGGGGCTGGACTGGACGCGCGGAGTCCGACATGACCACCGGCTGCTTGCGCATCAAACATGACTTCGGCGATGGCGGGACGGCGCAGGTCAATCTGTCGCGCAGCATCGGCCATTACGATTCGCAGCTGTTCTGTACTTGCAGCCTGCCCGACCCGCTGACCGGGATAGGGGTCCAGCCGGGCGCAGCCATGACCCCAGCTTCGGCCTGCGGGCAGCCGCTCCGAATGGCATGGCACCAAGCCTTTGCCGCTGGACTGCCCCCGGTCGGCAGCATCTTCGATTGGGACGGCCCTGCGCTGGCGTCGGCTCGACAGAGCGGTTCATCCCCGCGCGTGCGGGGAACAGGCGCCCAGCGCGGTCTGCAGTGCAATCGCCCCCGGTTCATCCCCGCGCGTGCGGGGAATAGGGTCGGCTGAGCGGCGGAAGGAGGATCCAATGAGGTTCATCCCCGCGCGTGCGGGGAACAGCTCGGCAGCGGCAATCGCGGCGTCCACCTGCTCGGTTCATCCCCGCGCGTGCGGGGAACAGGCACATGGCCGAGCATATGGAGGACGCGCGATGGGTTCATCCCCGCGCGTGCGGGGAACAGCAGCGCGCCAGGGACGCTGAACCCGTTCAGATCGGTTCATCCCCGCGCGTGCGGGGAACAGGACGGTGAACGCTACCTCGGCAACACCGTCTCCGGTTCATCCCCGCGCGTGCGGGGAACAGGGCATAGACGATGCGATCGAACGCCGTGCCGCCGGTTCATCCCCGCGCGTGCGGGGAACAGGGGTCAGCAGAGTTTAAGCAGGAAATGGAGCGCGGTTCATCCCCGCGCGTGCGGGGAACAGACCGGGATCAAGATCTGCTCGTCGTCCACCATCGGTTCATCCCCGCGCGTGCGGGGAACAGGGCTCGCCTGCGCCGCCCATGATCGCAGGCATCGGTTCATCCCCGCGCGTGCGGGGAACAGCGGTTTGCCGATGCGATCACCGGTATTCGCAGCGGTTCATCCCCGCGCGTGCGGGGAACAGCACTTTCGCAGGGTGCTCTTCCATGCGCGCCCCGGTTCATCCCCGCGCGTGCGGGGAACAGTCGGTGGCCTTCGCCTTCGCGGCGTTGATGGTCGGTTCATCCCCGCGCGTGCGGGGAACAGGCCATCGACATTCAGATCGACCGGCTGTCGCGCGGTTCATCCCCGCGCGTGCGGGGAACAGTCCTTCTCGGCCGCGACCGCCTCCCCGCCGCCCGGTTCATCCCCGCGCGTGCGGGGAACAGCGGTTCGGCGTCAACCAGCAGCACCCGGGGTTCGGTTCATCCCCGCGCGTGCGGGGAACAGGCAGACCACGGCATGCTTGCGCCTGCCCTCGGCGGTTCATCCCCGCACGTGCGGGGAACAGGCATGGGTCTTGGACAGGCCCTTTTCCAGCGCCGGTTCATCCCCGCGCGTGCGGGGAACAGGCGGCGGCTGGCGCTGCTGGCGTCGGCAACGCCGGTTCATCCCCGCGCGTGCGGGGAACAGGTAGCTGACCGGCCAGTCCTCGACCTGGATGCACGGTTCATCCCCGCGCGTGCGGGGAACAGCTGGGCGAGATTGGCGACGCTGGCACGCCGGGCGGTTCATCCCCGCGCGTGCGGGGAACAGCAGCACGAGTTCGACGCCGCCGTGAGCTTCCACGGTTCATCCCCGCGCGTGCGGGGAACAGCCCGTCCAGCTCTGCCTCGCCGACGCCCATGGCGGTTCATCCCCGCGCGTGCGGGGAACAGGAGCAGTCCGGGACCGTGACATCTTGCGTGTTCGGTTCATCCCCGCGCGTGCGGGGAACAGTGCCAAGGGCTTCTTCGTTGCCGGCCAGGGTGCGGTTCATCCCCGCGCGTGCGGGGAACAGCCTCAACGCCTCATAGGGGACATGGCGCTGGTCGGTTCATCCCCGCGCGTGCGGGGAACAGGACCAGGTAGCGGGGCCGACGATCCCGTCGGCCGGTTCATCCCGCGCGTGCGGGGAACAGCTTGGGCAAAATTTGCCAGAGGCAAAATCTGCCGGTTCATCCCCGCGCGTGCGGGGAACAGGATTGGCCCGCGAACCTGACCGATGGCGTACCCGGTTCATCCCCGCGCGTGCGGGGAACAGCCCCCACATTCCTGCAAGAGATCGAGGCTTTCCGGTTCATCCCCGCGCGTGCGGGGAACAGGGGAAGACGTTCGTGTCGAGGGCGGCAAGCTGCGGTTCATCCCCGCGCGTGCGGGGAACAGCGTGACCTCGAAGACGCCGTCCAGCCCGAATTCGGTTCATCCCCGCGCGTGCGGGGAACAGCGGCTGGCGCGGCACATCAGCACCACGTCCGAAGGTTCATCCCCGCGCGTGCGGGGAACAGCATTCTCGAAGAAATGAAATCGGAACATATGACGGTTCATCCCCGCGCGTGCGGGGAACAGGACATCGTGAACGATACCTACCTCCCCTGTGCCGGTTCATCCCCGCGCGTGCGGGGAACAGGATGACGAACGGACCGCTGGTATCGCCGGCCGCGGTTCATCCCCGCGCGTGCGGGGAACAGTCTACGTGCCCGTCTGGCGAGGACATGGCCCGCGGTTCATCCCCGCGCGTGCGGGGAACAGGAGGCGAAGCGCAGCCACGAACAGAACGACCGCGGTTCATCCCCGCGCGTGCGGGGAACAGCTGATAGGCCGGCATCATGCTGTCGCCCTGGACGGTTCATCCCCGCGCGTGCGGGGAACAGTGCGCTTTAGCCGCCGCCGCCACCTTCGCGGCCGGTTCATCCCCGCGCGTGCGGGGAACAGGCCAACGCATTGGCGCCCATTGCCGGCCCGACCGGTTCATCCCCGCGCGTGCGGGGAACAGGTGCTCTAACCCCCGCCGACGCCAAAGCCGCCCGGTTCATCCCCGCGCGTGCGGGGAACAGACAACCCGACGAAAGCCGACCTGCGCGAGGCGCGGTTCATCCCCGCGCGTGCGGGGAACAGCGATGAGTGACCCGATCAAAGGCCAGTCAAATCGGTTCATCCCCGCGCGTGCGGGGAACAGGCCTGAGCCTCAGACATGGCATTCAGCCCATCCGGTTCATCCCCGCGCGTGCGGGGAACAGTTGATCGCCGCCTCCCCGAGTTTCACAGCCCGCGGTTCATCCCCGCGCGTGCGGGGAACAGCTTGGCGAACCATGCGGCGGGTAGCCAGTATCCGGTTCATCCCCGCGCGTGCGGGGAACAGCAGGCATGGAAGCCGCCTGAGCAAGCCTCGACCGGTTCATCCCCGCGCGTGCGGGGAACAGAGGCATACCGCGCCGATGACAAAACCGGAAAACGGTTCATCCCCGCGCGTGCGGGGAACAGAGCGCCTCATAGGCGCGGGTTGGGGCCCAGTCCGGTTCATCCCCGCGCGTGCGGGGAACAGCAATCCACCCGCGTCAGCGTCCCTCTGCGCGCCGGTTCATCCCCGCGCGTGCGGGGAACAGGGCCACCTCGCGCATGGTGTAGATGCGCCGCCCGGTTCATCCCCGCGCGTGCGGGGAACAGGCTGGCGGTATACCCAAGCCCGCCTTTGACCACGGTTCATCCCCGCGCGTGCGGGGAACAGACGCCAATCGCCGCCAGCATCGCGAGAACGATCGGTTCATCCCCGCGCGTGCGGGGAACAGAACGCTCCGAACTGGTTCTCGGTCAGCGGCACCGGTTCATCCCCGCGCGTGCGGGGAACAGGTGATAGCCGAGCCAACGCCCTGCATGTCGTTCGGTTCATCCCCGCGCGTGCGGGGAACAGACCCCGAAATGCTCCATGGGCAACATGCCATCCGGTTCATCCCCGCGCGTGCGGGGAACAGGCTCATCGGTTCGACGCCAGCCGCGAGAATGGCGGTTCATCCCCGCGCGTGCGGGGAACAGGCAGTCGCGCTGAAGCGAACAGGCGGCAGTCCCGGTTCATCCCCGCGCGTGCGGGGAACAGGTCTTTGTGCCAACACCTTCGGTGCGCCCGACCGGTTCATCCCCGCGCGTGCGGGGAACAGGCGCCGGGCGTGGTCGGCGTCGATGCTGTGGACGGTTCATCCCCGCGCGTGCGGGGAACAGCATGCGCCCACAATTCTGCACAATATATAATACGGTTCATCCCCGCGCGTGCGGGGAACAGCCCAAGGAAGTAGAGATCTGGCCGGAAGATGCCGGTTCATCCCCGCGCGTGCGGGGAACAGTGCCGTCGCGTTATTGGTAACCTCCATCTCGTCGGTTCATCCCCGCGCGTGCGGGGAACAGTGCCAGCCCAGCAGTCGCCCAGGACCCATTGGCGGTTCATCCCCGCGCGTGCGGGGAACAGGATACCATGACGCAAGCAATCCTGACCAAATTCGGTTCATCCCCGCGCGTGCGGGGAACAGACGCCCCGCGCATCCGCGTTTACGGCCGCAACCGGTTCATCCCCGCGCGTGCGGGGAACAGTAGGATTGCAGGTCGTCAAAATTGGCTGACAGCGGTTCATCCCCGCGCGTGCGGGGAACAGTTTTGCAGCCACGTTTCCCCGGCCCCCTTCGGCGGTTCATCCCCGCGCGTGCGGGGAACAGGACGGGCGTGTGCACCGCTACAAATACAACTACGGTTCATCCCCGCGCGTGCGGGGAACAGGTCAATGGCCTGCGCGGTGTCGTCGCGGATCGCGGTTCATCCCCGCGCGTGCGGGGAACAGTACAACGTGCTAAAAGGCAGTTTTGTCAGCCCCGGTTCATCCCCGCGCGTGCGGGGAACAGACCGGCAGCGCCGCTTTGTCAACCGCGTAAACCGGTTCATCCCCGCGCGTGCGGGGAACAGGTGGCCTGGACCTGCTGGCTCGGGACATTGGGCGGTTCATCCCCGCGCGTGCGGGGAACAGTTGGCGGGGTCTATGACGCCGCCGAGGGGGTTCGGTTCATCCCCGCGCGTGCGGGGAACAGTCGTCGTCTTCGTCGGCAGGGCTGCGAAGGGTCGGTTCATCCCCGCGCGTGCGGGGAACAGGGGCGAGCCGATAGGCTGGCCGCGCTCAGCGCCGGTTCATCCCCGCGCGTGCGGGGAACAGTCACAGTCGGGAACGGTCACATCGGTCGTGTTCGGTTCATCCCCGCGCGTGCGGGGAACAGGGCGGGCAAGCGACGTGATAGAGCCCGTCGCCCGGTTCATCCCCGCGCGTGCGGGGAACAGCTCCGCCGGGCCATGAACGCCCTAAGCGCCCGCGGTTCATCCCCGCGCGTGCGGGGAACAGGCCGAAGGCCCGGACACCGGCCAGCGCCGCGGCGGTTCATCCCCGCGCGTGCGGGGAACAGTCTGCTGGTAAAGCGCCGCGAAGCCCAGCGGGCGGTTCATCCCCGCGCGTGCGGGGAACAGCCGGCAGAAGGCCGAACGAAAGGTCAGGCAGGCGGTTCATCCCCGCGCGTGCGGGGAACAGTCGCGGGTCTCGTAGACCACAGCGCAGAGCGGCGGTTCATCCCCGCGCGTGCGGGGAACAGACTTCCTGGAAGTCTTTGTGCCGCAATGATATTCACGATGTCAATCGGGGCACCGATTGTTGCCCCGCTCTGGCGCAGCAACCGGCTATTCGCGTGGATAGAACGAAACCAGCTTCAATCCGTCGAAATCGACCGGCATCCGGCGGTTGCGGCCGACGGTCAGAAACTCGAATCCCTGATCCGTGGGCGCCTTCCAGATCATCACCGCATCTCCGCCCTCGATATAGGCTTCGACCTGCTCCCAGATCCGGGCCCGGGTCTTGGCGGAATAGTCGCCGACATACACTCCCGCCCTCACCTCCAGCAGCCAGGCGGCAAGGCGGCCGCGCAGGCGGGGTGGTGCATTGTTCAGGACGACGACCATCATCCGCGATGCCCTTCGTCCCCCGAACCGGCGCCGTCATCAAAAGCCGGGCCGATCGCATCCGGCGGCGGCTCGGGCCGCGGCAGCTCGCCCGCCGCCAGCACCTCCTCGATCCCGGGGATGATCTTCGCCAAAAGGCCGGTGCGGCGAAAGGCATCGCGGCAGGCAAGTCGCACGGCCCGGTCGGGCGGCATGTCCAGCTTGCCGCGCGCATGCAGGCCGGCGATGCGGAAAGCCTCGGGGACGACAGTCTCGAGCTTCCAGAGATCGGCAATGTCATAGACGAAGGACAGCGGCTTGCCGGTATGCAGGAAGCCGATGGCCGGGGCATAGCCCGCGGCCAAGACCGCCGCCTCGGTCAGGCCGTGCAAACAGGCGGTCGCTGCGGAAAGACAGCGGTTCGGCACGTCGCCCGCCTCCCAATCCGCGACATCGTATCGCCGGCGCTTCCAGTTGACGCCGTGGGACTGGGCCAGAAGCTCATAGGCCTTGCGCACCCGCACCCCTTCGATGCCGCGAAGCTGGTCGATCGAGCGGCGCTCAGGCGCGGGCTCGCGAAAGCGCATCTGATACATCTTGCGCACCACGCGCAGCCTGGCCGCGGGATCAAGCGCAATGGAGGCCTGCCAGAGCAGCCGGTCGGACCGGGCGCCACCGGGCTGGCCAGCGGAATAAAGCCGCACCCCAGCCTCTCCCACCCAGGTGATCAGGGTTCCCACCCTGGCGGCAAGAGCCACCGCGGCATGGCTGATGCGGGCGCCGGGTTCCAGCATGATCCCGGCAAGGCCGCCCACAGGGATATGCGTGCGCGTCCCATCGGCATTGACCGCGACGAAGGCGCCATCCTGGACATCCAGCTGCGCCCGCTCGACGAAAACCAGCGAGGCGCGATCCTTGAGCGGGATCGGCCTTGGCGGCGGCAGGCCCGGGATCGCCATCTCAGCGCCCCATCTCAGGCCCGGCGGATCAGCATCAGCCCGCAGCCGAAGGCCTTGGCGCGACCAAAGCCATGGGCAAGCTGAGCGAGAAAGGCGTCGGGGTCGGTGACGGTCAGGCGCCCGGTCATCTCGATGACGCCGAATTGCGGCTGGCCCTTGCGGGCGCCGACATGGGCCGGCAGCGGCACCACCGAATAGTCGGCCACCGCGAAATCCGCGAGCTGGAATCCCGCACGCGCGCCTTGTCGCGCCAGCCAGCCAGCGCCAGTCGTTTCGGCAGACGCCAGACGTGCCTGGCGCCGGGCGTCGCTTTCACGTCCCGAAGGGAGCGTATGCAAGGCGTCCATCACCACATCGACCCGCTTCGCGCGGGCATCGGGTTCGGCCTTGCGCGTCCGCGTGGCATTCGCGCGCAGCACGAAAGCCAGCCGATCACCCACGCGCAGATCCGGCGCGAAAGGCTTGATCTCGGGCGGCGCGAACAGCCCTGCGCCATCCATTGCCGGTGGACGCGGCGAGAGGATCAGGAAGCGCCCATTCCCCTCGGCCCGCCACAGGAAATCGCGGCGCCGGTCGGGATCGTCGGCGAACAGCGCCCAGATCAGCCGGTGATGCGCATCCATGATCCGGCCGCGCTCCGGGTCGTGCAGCCTGTCACGGGCGGGACCCTCGATCGGGTCGATCAGCGCCTTCAGTGCCGTGGTCGCCGGATTGTGCGCCAAGGTCACGCGCGAAAGATAAAGGCTCATGCCGCCCCCTCGGCCGCCGGCCGATGAAGGAACACGGGACGTTGCGCAAAGTGCCATTTTGCGCGCTCGACCGCCAGATCGTTGCGGCTGTCCGGCACGTCTGCAGGGCTCAGGGGCTGATCCGAGGCGACCAGCCGCAGCGGGTCCCGATGACCAAAGGGCGGACGAGCGGCCAATGCCAGTGCTTGCAAGGGGCCTTCCACCTCGACGATACGCGGCGCGGGCGGTGCAGCCAACGGGCAGGACTTGCGGCCCAGATAAAGCGTGAAGACCGGCTGGCGCAGGGCCTGGGCCAGATCCTGCAGTGCGCCGGTCCAGTCCGGGCCGGGCCACAATGCCACCGCATAGGCGACGCCGACCCGGTAATCGCGCAGCGTGATGGTCGTGTTCCTATTGCGTCCGGCACGCGCCAGCGCCGCGGGACGGCTGTCGGGGTTGCGCGCCGCGGCGGTCGGGATGGTCTCGACCGTATGGTAATCGCGCAGCGGCACCCCGTCGTCGATCACCCCCACCGCCATGCGCAGCGCATCGAGCCGGGCAAAGCCCGCGTCGTCGCCGCGCCGGATGCCCATGGCCGCCGCGACCAGGCCGATCACGGCTGAACGGCCGGGCCAGGTCAGCGAGCCGCGCCGTTCATGCCCGGCGAGTTCCCCCATGGCACCCAGGGCGGCGCACAGGGTGAAGACCAGATGCTCAGCCATCCGCCGCCACCGTCGAAGCCGCGAAGACGGCGATTTCATCGATATTCCTGGCGATCTCGCCCTCGGTCAGGCCCGGCTCGACACCCGTGATGTTGAGAACCTTCTTGCGCTCGCAAGGCTCGCCATAAGCCGTCGTCAGGCGCGCATTCATATCGACCAGCGCCCGGATCGACCCATCCAGCAAGTCCTCATCCTTTACCGCCTTGAAAAACGCGCCGGTCAGGTCGCGCGGCGCCAGCGAACCGATCTCTGCGCGCAGATAGGCCGCACGAGGATGGTGTCCATGACTGTTCTGCTTGCCCTTGGGCGTGGCGGTTGCCAGCGCGCGGGCCAGCGCCTCCAGTCCCCTTGCCGCCAATTCGCGGTCGCCGCCCAGATTCTCGACCAGAAGATCGGTGTTCACGCAGGCATAGAGGTAATAGACGCCCGAGCCGAAGGCATGTTCGCCCAGATGCGCCCCGCCCGCATCCTCGTCGCGGGTCTTGAGATCGTCGACGGCGGTGAAGAAATCGTCCTCGGATTGCGCGCGGTGGGTGGTGATGGCATGGCCGACCTGAACGGCGGCCTCGCGGTTGAAATCCGGGTTGTCGGCCAGCATGCGGCCGAACATGGCGATGTCCACGGCGCCGCCGGCGCTGCGCAGCACGGTTTTCGCCAGATCCTTGTCCGAGGGCAGCCCCTCTCCCGCAGCGGCGCGGCGTGCGAGATCCAGCGCATGGGCCCGTTCCTCGGGCGAGATGAAGGCCAGGGTCGTGCCCCGGACCAGATCCGGGTTCTTCTTGTCCACCGGCTCGATCTTGCCAAAGACCTTGGCCACGGCCTCGGCGATCTCGCGCGCCTTGGCGGCATCGACGCCGTCCTCGGCCAGCGCCTTGCGGATCACCTCGCCCAGCCGCTTGGTCCGTTCGCCCAAAGACCCGGCCAGCGCCTGCTGGAATGTGTCAGACATGCGCACCGCCCGCTTGATCGACTGGCTGGACAACCGCAGTCGGGGCGCACCGCCATAATGCGCCTCTTTCGGGCGGCCCTGATCGTCGCGGTTCGGGTTCGACGGAGGATAGGCGGTCAGCAGGTGAAATTGCAGAAAGGTGGTCATTCGGTCTCCTCCTCGGCGGCGGCTTCGCGCGGAGGCGCAGCGCCGTAATAATCGAAACACCAACGGATACGGGGCTTTTCGCCCCAGAACAGGATGTCCTCGGCCAGCGCCGCGACATTGCAGGCCCGGCCGACCAGCGGCAGCGCGCGGCGCAGGCCCGTGGCCAGTGCCTGCCGGTCGTCGGAACGGATCAACCGCTGAAAGCGCAGGGTCGAGAGCGCCTTGGGATCGCCCCCGCCAAAAGCCTGGGCGATGCGCCGCCCCTCGTGCCGCTCGACACGGGCCAGCACCTGGGCCAGCGCGGCCAAAGCCAGCGGATCGGCGCGCCACGAAGGCGTCTCGGCCAGGCGGTCGTGCAGCTCGATCACCCGGCCCTCGGCCAGAATGTCGGTGACATGATCCGCCCGCCGCAGCCTTGCCCGCAAGGCCCGCGCCGGGCCGGTGTCGTCGTCAGGGCGGAGGTGCTGCTTCCACCAGCCAAAGACGATCTGGCCGGGGTTTTTCGTCGCATCGCTCATGCGGCCTCCTTCTTGCGGGGTCGAGGTTCGAGGCCCAGCTTCTGATAGGCATCCCTGCCCAGCTTGTTCCACCCGGCGAAGGTGGCCCGCAGCCCCTCGCGCGACCGGATGATCTCCTCCATCGCTTCGGGCCGTTGCTGGTCCAGCCCCGACAAAGCCTGCCGGTCGAAGATCGTCAGCGCCGCCTGCTCCATCCCCCGCAGCCAGCGCGCGGCAGTGTCGGCAGGCGGGGCGCCAACCAGCAATTCGCCGAGTCCGGCCTCGAAACCGGCCTGCGTCGCGTTAAAGAATTCCTCGCGCAATGCCTCCAGCGCGCTGCCTTCGCCCGCCACAAACTTCAGCGCGCCGCGCAGGGCAAGGCCGAAGGTTTCCGCCGACTGGATCATGGCAATCAGAGTCAGACCAGCCTGGTGTTCCAGGGGCAGAAGCGGCTGGCGCGACCAGGTGAAGTCCCTGGGCTTCATATTGTCCATCGCCCAACCGGCCACGATGACGCTGGCTCCCGCCCTGTCCCTTGGCAGCACCCGCCGCTCATAGCTGTCCAGGCATGGCGCGCGGCGGCGCAGGTCCGCCTCATCGCCAGGCATCTCCATCACCACGCCCAGCCAGTTGCGATAGCCGAAAGCGCCGGCGCGGGGGTGCAGGGGCAGAAGTTCGGCGCCGGCCTTCTGCCGGTAACAGGGGGTCAAGGGATGCTGCCACCCGGCATAATTGGCGCCATAGGGCTTCTGGATCACACCGCAGATCGCCTCCTCCCCGACCAGCCGCAGGCGGCGCGGCATGCCGAAGAACGCCTCGGCCGGGTGGGCGGCGTCGGGATAGACCTCGGACCCCTTACCTTCGGAGGTGCGGGTCGGGCGCATCCAGGGCAGCACCTCCGGTCCCGCGGGCCGGCCGTCCGGCACGTTGGCCCAGACCAGATCCCAAAGGCTTCCCTTGCCCGGATCGACCAGCGTCACCATCGGCCCGCCGCCGCGCATCGAAGTCCGGTTCCCTGCCCCACCCGAAGGCGCATGGGCCTGAAGCGTATAAAGCGCCATCGCCGCCAGGGCCGGGTCCAGCACGGGATAGCGGTACCGCCGCACCATCAGGTCGGCATTGTTGCGCGCCGTATTGCCGCCGGCCGAGTCGATGAACAGCATGTCGGGCGGGTTCGGATCGCCCTCCAGCGGATCGAAATCCTGAAGGAAGCGTGGACCGTCACCCATCAGGTTGAAGGCCGGCGCAAGCGGGGCGAGCCGTTCCCGCAGGCGCTGCGCGTCGGGTTTGCGGATCCGCCAGTCCTGCGCATTGGCGGGCGGATCGGCGAGAAAGACGAGGCCGATCAGCAGTTCCAGGCAGGCGATGTTCAGATCGGCGCGCGGCCAGTCAGGAAAGACGACGCCCGGTTCGGCGATCTGGTCGGGGCGGATGATGCGGGGACCGCCATCCGAGCGGCGAACCGGGATCCAGGGATCGGTGATGAGATTGAGGGGCACAGCGGCTCCGACAATAAAAGCGACAAAAGAAAGTAGATATTGCCCCTTCGCAGGCGCAAGCGTAGCATGCTCACGCCCACGAAGGGGATGTTAGGGTGTTTTCCGCATTAATCTAACCCCTCTTCACCGGGCCGCGCATTGGCGTGCGCGGCAATCTTCGCAGATGAAGCCCCGTTCGTTCGCGGACGGGGCTTTTTCATGCTGTCATACTCTCCGACCTCTCGTCAATCGTCATGTTAAGCTAACGCCTAAGGTGCTGTCTTATCCCCGCGCATGCGGGGAACCGGTAGAAGCCCAAGCAAACGCATCAGGTGCTGTCGGCCCATCCCCGCGCATGCGGGGATGCCCAGATCAAGCCCGAGTTCCCCGAATAATTCAACCCTTCGCAGATGACCCCACCCTCGTCCACCGGGCAAACCGTCACCGCCGCACGCCGCCAGTCCGGCCAATCGCGCGTGGCCGCCACGATCTCGGATGCCGACTGGTCCGGCAAGGGCAGACGGTCCAGCCGCACCTTGGCAGCCGACAGTTCCGAGAGCTGCCAGAGTTCCGCAGGCGTCCCTTTTTCCTGCGCCCACGGCCGAAGCACGCCACCCACCCGGCGCGCCAGCGCCAATGTGCGGGTCTCGCGCCCCAGACGAGTGGGGTAGCGGGTATCGTCAGCGCCTGCCGCGCCCAGCCGATAGCCCGCAGCAAGATCCACGACATTCTGATCGCCCAGCGAGCGGCGGGCATAGCCCTCGCCGATGCGCTCCTGCTCGGCTGCATCCAGGACCGGCGGCACCGGAACCGCGCCGTCGCCATGCACGGCCTCGATCAGCTCGCGCAGTCCGCAAGGCGCATCGATCTCGCCTCGCCGGAACAGCAAGTCGGCCGTGCGCCATTGCTCGGCCAGCGGATAGACCCAGGCGCCGCCATCCAGCACCTGATGCAACCAGCGAGCATCAGACACCTCGGCCGGATCGGGCGAGACGACATGCAGCACCGGCCGGGAAACGGGCCGCCGGTCCTGCGGACGTTCGTCCATATGACGCCACAAGCGCCCGGCGCGCTGGATCAGCGCGGCCATCGGCGCAAGGTCGGACACCATCACATCGAAGTCCAGATCCAAGCTGGATTCCACCACCTGCGTGGCCACAAGCACCTTGCCCGCCCGCCCCTTGCCCTTGCGTCCGAAGCGCGCCAGTTCCGCCGCCTCGATCCGCTTGCGGTCACAGAGCGCAAAACGGGCATGCAGCAGCGAGGCCTCGACCCCGCGCGCCCGCAGCAGACCTATGGCGGCGATCGCATCGTCGACGGCATTGCGCACCCAGACGCAGGCCGCGCCGGCCTGCGCCAAACGCGCCAGCAGATCGGCGGCCGCCTCGGCATCGGGCAGCCTCTCGACCTTCACCGCTCCCTTCGGGCTGGGCGTCGCGGCAACGGGCTGTGGCTTGTCCGTTCCCGGAATCGTCAGTGCGGGATAGGCCGGGTCGCGATCCGTGGCCCAATCCCTGCCCGCTCCTTCGGCAAAGGCGCACATCAGCCGCGCCCGCGCGTCCAGCGGCAAGGTCGCCGTCAGCAGAATCGCCGATCCTCCCTGCGCGGCATGGGCCTGCAACAACCGCTCCAGCAGGATCGCCATGTAGCCATCGCCCGAAACTTCATGCGCCTCGTCCACGATCAGGATCTTGGAGGACAGCCCCCACAGCCGCAGCGCGGAAAACCGCGCCCGCATCACCGCCAGCAGTGCTTGGTCGACCGTCCCGATCCCCACATCGGCCAGGAGCGCCCGCCGCCGGTCATCCGCCAGCCATTCGGTGCAGGTCACGTCATCGCTGCGGCTGCACCCATGCTGCAGGTCGCGAAACGGCACCGAAAGTCCCGCGCGGCCATGCGCCAGGGTCAGCGTCGGTCGGTCCAGCATGCGACCGACCACCTCGGAGGCACGGATGAACATCGCATCCGCCGTCGCCATGGTGGGAAGCGCGAAGAACAGCCCCCTGCCCTTCCCGGCCAGCAGCATGCGCTGCGCAAGGATCAGCGCCGCCTCGGTCTTGCCGGCACCTGTTTCATCTTCGATGAAGGCCAGCATCTGCCCCTCAGGCAACAGTGCGGAGACCGCCGCCTGCTGCATGGGACGCAGGGTGAAGTCGAACAGGTCCCCGGCTCTGGCGGCCGCTTGGGCAACGCCTGCCCCGGGCACATGGAACGCGGCAGCGTCCCGCGCCAGTGCAAGATATTCAGCCAGGGACAGGTCAGGCGATCTGGCCGGGAACCAGTCGGCATTCGAGCCGATCCAGTCCGCCGCCGTGGTCAGTCCGGCCAGCCACCAGGACAGGCGCGTCGCCTCGATTTCATCCAACCCCGCCAGCGATGCCTCCGGCCAAAGGCCGGCCAAAGCTTCGATGGTCGCGGGAATGTCCGCCGCCGCTTCCGCACCCGCGCTACTGCGCATTCGGGAAAAGAAGCATTCATCCTGTTTGGAAGGTCGCCCGTGGTGACCCGCAACGGCCGAGATCAAGGCGCGCATCGCCCAGGGATCGGCCTGCAAGCGGTCCTGCAACCATTGGTCGTCCAGCAGCCAGGCCTCGGTCAGCTCCCAGTGGCGTGCGGTCTGCGGGGTACCCTCGCGGATCATGGCACGGAAACCCGCCCCGATCTTGCCCAGATCATGCAGAGCGATGAGCAGCGCGAACGCGGCCTTCCATCTGTCGGAAAGAGGATCGCCGCGCAAAAGCCGCTCGGCAACCGCAGCCACGTCAAGCATGTGATATATGGCAGGATGTTCGGGGCCGCCATTCCGGCCGCTTTTCCCGGGCCAATGCAACAGATGAGAAACCATGAAGGCCCGTGTTCCAAAAAAGGCTGCTCTTCCCTCTCATGATGCCGTCTTGTCGCGGGAAGGGAAGAGGGCATCATGTTAAAATTTTCCCGATACGGGCCGTGCCGTAAGGCACAGACCGGACGCAACCTCTGCCCAGGCTGGAAAACCTCCATCCTCGTCTTCCGCGAATTCGTCTTGCCGCTCTCAGACCCTCTGATTGTCCGGGTGAAGTGCCATGACGAGCCCGGGACAGCATGGCTTCCGAACTTCACCGCCACTTCAAGGCGGCCACGACGATGACGCCGGTAGGCGCGCCGTCTCGCCATCCAGGGCAAGGCATGGTTCTATATCCGGCATCCGAAACCGATGAGGCCGATGTGGATCTGCGACACATGCGCTATTTCGTTGCCATCGTGGATGAGGGCGCCTTTTCGCGCGCCGCCGCCAGCCTCGGGGTCGCCCAGCCTGCCCTGTCGCTGCATGTCCGCAAGATGGAGGAGGAACTGGGCACCACGCTTCTCTTGCGCAGCGCAGGCGGCGTCACCCCGACCGAAGCCGGGCTGCATCTTGCTGCGCGCGCCCGCGGGCTGCTGGCCGAGATGCACAGCCTCGAGGAAGAGTTGCGCGGACTGGGCGATCAGCCCTCGGGCGTGGTGCGGATCGGCTTGCCGGGCACGATCAGCGTCATCCTGTCGGTGCCGCTGATCGCCAAGGCACGCGCGCAATATCCGCGCATCAAGATCGTCGTCGCCGAAGCGATGAGCGGTTTCGTCCGCGACTGGTTGCGCGAGGGCCGGATCGAGCTGGGCGTGCTTTACGGCGAGATCGGCGAGCCCGGCCTGCGCTCGTCGCCCCTGCTCGAGGAGGAACTGGTGCTGCTTGCCCCGCCGGGCACGACCAGCGACGAGGCGGGCCTGGCGATCCTGGCGGATAACCCGCTGATCCTGCCCAGCGAGGCGCACGGCCTGCGCCGCATGATCGAACACAGCCTGCGCGCCGAGAACCTGCAGGTCGATCCGGCGATCGAGATCGACTCCTATCCCTGCATCAAGCGGCTGGTGGCGGATGGCTATGGCTGCTCGGTCCTGCCCTGGCATGCGGTCGCCGAAGAAGCCGCGAAAGGCCTGGTTTCCGTGCGCCGCTTTGCCCGACCACGGCTATGGCGGCGCGCGAACCTGGCCTGGAATGCCGCCCGACCGCTGGGCCAGGCGGCGCAATGCGTGCAGGATCTGCTGCGCGCCGAGGTCGGGCAGCTGATCGCGACGGGCGTGTGGGTGGGCGCGCGCGGCCCTGATACCCAGCCGACCGGCCCCGCCGCAACGAGCCGATAGGAATGATGCCGACCAAGCGAACCGGCCGGGTGACGTGACATCTTGCTCGGCGCTGGCGCCATGTGCGCGAAAACCCCGAGGCGATCACCCGAGCCAGCCAGACCGGATGCCGCCAGCACGGAACATCCAGCCAAAGGCTGCGCCTATGCGGTCTGACGGCCGCTGATCAGGCGGCCGGACGGCGCTTGTAGAGCATCTTGACCGTCATCTCCTGCACGGTTTCGCCCTTCTGGTTCTTGAACTCGCGCTTCATCTGCACGACGCCCTTGTCACCCTTGCTGGTCTCGGTCTTGTCCAGAACCGTCATCTCGGCATGGATGGTGTCGCCGTGGAACACCGGCTTCAGCATCCGCCAGCCGTCGATCTGCAACAGCGCGATCAGCGTGCCGTCATTGATCCCCGCGGCGTATTGCAGGCCGCCGACGATGGAATAGACCAGCGGGCCATGGGCGATCGGCTCGCCGAACTGGGTTTCCTTGCAATATTCCCAGTTGGTATGGACCTCGTTGAAATCGCCCGACAGGCAGGCGAAGTTCACGATGTCGGTCGAGGTCACCGTCCGCTTCGGCGTCACGATCACCTCGCCAACCTCGAAATCGTCCCAGTATTTGCCACGCACCTGTGCGTTCATGTCACTCTCCTTGACGTCTTGAAACTTTCTGCGCCGGGCTCAGGCCAGCACGAATTGCGGCAGGGTCTCGCCATCGGCGCCGGTGACGAAACTCGCCTTGACCCTGGCGCCGACCCGGACCTCAAGCGCGCCCTCGCCGACGATATTGGTCAGCATGCGCGGCCCTTCCTCGACGATCACCGAGGCGACGACATAGGGCACGCGGTCGCGGAACTCGGCCAGCGGCGCGCGGTGGACGATGGTGAAGCTTTCGACCACGCCCGCGCCGCTGCTTTCGCTCCAGTCCAGGTCGGCCTCCCAGCAGGCGGCGCAGTGATGGCGCGGCGGGAACTGGACCGAGCCGCAGCCCTTGCATTTCTGGAACAGCAGGCGGCCCTGGCGGGCGCCTTCCCAATAGGAATTGGAATCGCCATTGGCGTGGCGGGACATTTCAGTCATTCGGTCATCTCCTCGAAGCATCGCGCTTTCCCAGAAAGGCTGTCGGGCCTTGCTGCGGTTCGGTTCCAGGATGCGGCGCAGGGGCGGCTTCCGACGGCATGCGCGCATCCGCCGCGCTTGCAGATCCTGTCGTGGTGCCGATGGTCCATTGCCTGCATCCTCCTTGGTCCAGACCAAGCAAGATGCGTGCCAAGGCGTCAGATGAGCTGGGCCGCCAGCTTCATCTTGCGGCGCTGCAAGGACGAGGGGATGCGCATCATCTCGCGATATTTCGCCACCGTGCGCCGGGCGATGTCGATGCCCGCGCCGCGCAGTTCGTCCACGATGGCATCGTCGGACAGCACGTCGGCGGCGGTCTCGGCATCGACGATCTGCCGGATGCGGTGGCGAACGGTTTCGGCCGAGAAATCCTCGCCGCCATCGCTGGCCGAGATGGAATTCGCGAAGAAATACTTCAGCTCGAACATGCCGCGGTTGGTCATCATGAACTTGTTGGCGATGGCGCGGCTGACCGTCGATTCATGGATCCCCACCGCATCGGCCACGTCCCGAAGGTTCAGCGGCCGCAGATGCTCCACGCCATGCAGCAGGAACTGCTCCTGCCGCGCCACGATCTCGGCGGCGACGCGCAGGATGGTCTGCGCCCGCTGGTCGAGGTTCTTCACCAGCCAGCCGGCATTCTGCATGCAATCCATGACGAACCGCTTTTCGTCCTTGTCCCGGCTCCTGGCCTTGACCTCGGCGTAATATTCGCGGTTCACCAGCACCCGCGGCAGGAACTGGTTGCTGAGCTCGATGGCGAAGGAACCGTCCTCCTGCCGGTTGACCACGATGTCGGGCAGCGCCGGCAATGTCGGCTCGGCATCCATCCGGCGGCCGGGGCGCGGATCGAGGTCGCGGATCTCCCTGACCAGGGCGCTGATCTCGTCCAGGCTCACGCCGCAAAGCCGGGCCAGCCGGGAATAGCCGAACTCGGCCAGCAGCGGCAGGTTGTCGAGCAGCCGCCGCATCGCGGGGCCAAGCCGCCCCTTGTCCTGAAGCTGCAGCCGCAGGCATTCGGCAAGATCGCGGGCGGCGATGCCGGCGGGGTCGAAGCGCTGGACGACACCCAGCACCGCCTCGATCCGCGCCTGGCTGGCGCCCAGCATCTCGGCGATCTCGTCCGGGTCGCGGCGGAAATAGCCGTCGGCATCCAGGGATTCCACGATCTCGATGGCGACGGCCATGTCCCTCGGGTCGCGGAAGGTCATCCCGGCCTGCGCCCGCAAATGGTCGCGCAGCGAGATCTGCGCCTCGCGCAGCAGGGCGACGCTGTCGATGTCCGTGCCGGCATGCGACGAGGCACCGCCGCCAAAGCCGCCGTCCCGCGGCGACAGGCCGCCAGCACCGGGCTGCGCCTGCGGCGGCGCGGCGGGCCGCTCGGGCTCGGACAGTTCGATGAACGGGTTTCTCTCGGCCTGCTCGCGCAGATAGTCCTGCAGCTCGTCCTGGCTGAATTGCAGCACGCTGAGCGACTGGAGAGCCTGCGCCGAAACGACGATCGCCTGTTTCTGATACGCACCGATATTCGGTTCGAGTTTCATGTCCCCTCCCCCGGTTTGCCATCCCGTTCCGCACGGCACGCATCGGCGCGCATGAAACGGCTGGGCACCGGCATTGCATCCGATCCCTGGCTGGGCCCGCAGCCCTTTAGAAAATGACGAGATTCTCCCTGCCCTTATCTTTTCCCGGAGCCGTGCCAAAATCAAGCAACCGACCGGTTAGAATTCTCCTGCTGTAGCGTCACCGGCTGCCGGATGTCCTTGCCGCGGACAGTCCTGTCGCGGAGGTCGGTCGCCGATGTGCGCGGCGGCGGCATTCGCCCCCAGGGCGCACGGGCGTGCCGGCCCGCAGGCTGGCATGAAACTTGCTCGGGTCGGGGCGTGCCGGCGCATGTCCTGCCTTGGGGGAGGGGTCGATCGACCTCGGCAACGCGGGACAAGCCACGGCAAGGGGGCAACAAGGGAGGATTGCAGGTGAGCGCATCGACTTACGACTATATCGTCATCGGATCGGGCTCGGCCGGCGGCGTGATCGCCGGACGGCTGACCGAGAGCGGGAAATACAAGGTCCTGTGCCTCGAGGCCGGAACCAAGGGTCCCGACTATATCTGGTCGATCCCGCCCTCCGGCAACGTCTTCATGGTCGCCAATCCGGCGGTGAACTGGTGCTATCGCTCGGAACCGCATGAAAGCCACGGCAACCGCCCGATCTATGTGCCGCGCGGTAAGATGCTGGGCGGCTCCAGCTCGCTCAACGGCATGGTCTACAACCGCGGCCAGCGCGTCGACTACGACACCTGGGCGCAGCTGGGCTGCCACGGCTGGGGCTATGAGGACATGCTGCCCTTCATGAAGAAGCTGGAAAACGCCAGCTTCGGCGACGACAAATATCACGGCCGCTCGGGTCCGATGAAGATCGGGCGGGCCTCTAAACTGTCGTCCTTCTACGACCTGTTCATCCAGTCCGCCAACGCCATCGGCATCCCCTCGAACCCCGACTATAGCGGCGAAAGGCAGTTCGGCGTCGCCATGGCGCAGCATTGCATCTATGCCGGCCGCCGCGAAAGCACGGCGACGCAATTCCTGGTCCCGGCCCGGAAGCGGCCGAACATGACCATCCTGACCGGCGCCGAGGCCATGTCGCTGGTGATGGAGGGCAAGCGCTGCGTGGGCGTCAAATACCGCCGCAACGGCAAGGTGGAAACCGTGCGGGCCAGTCGCGAGGTGATCGTCTCCTGCGGCGCGGCGAATTCCCCCAAGCTGCTGGAACTGTCCGGCATCGGCAATCCCGAGATCCTGCGCCAGCACGGCATCCAGCCGATCCACGACCTGCCCGGCGTGGGCGAGAACCTGCGCGACCACTATGCCGCGATCATGAAATGGCGCTTCAACAAGCCGGGGATCTCGATCGCCCGCAAGGGTCGCGGCTGGCGGCTGTGGCTCGAGGCGCTGCGCTATGCGCTGCTGCGCAAGGGCTTCATCTCGCAGGGGATGGGGACGATGCGCGCCTTCATCAAGTCGCGGCCGGAGCTCGAGGATGCGGACATCCTGATCGCCGCCGCCCCCTTCATCATCGAACTGACCAAGAACGAGGGGCGGCGCATGTCGGCGATCGAGGGCTTCTTCATGTATTCGCATTTCGAGCGCACCGAGAGCACCGGCAACATCCACATCCGCTCGGCCGATCCTTTCGCGCCGCCCAGCATCAACTATCGCTTCCTGCAGACCGAGAACGACCGGCAGGGCTCGATCGCCGCGGTCCGCAAGTCGCGCGAGATCGTCCGGGCGCAGCCGCTGGGCCAGTATGTCGAGGAAGAGCTGGTGCCCGGCCCGCAATACCAGACCGACGAGGAAATCCTGACCTATCTGCGCGAACAGGGCAATATCGCGCATCACATGCTGGGAACCTGCAAGATGGGCAACGATCCGATGGCCGTGGTGGACGAACGCCTGCGGGTGCACGGCATCGCCGGGCTGCGGGTCGCCGATGCCTCGATCATGCCGACCATGTTCTCGGGCAATACCTCCATCCCCTGCATGGTGATCGGCGAGAAATGCGCCGACATGGTGCTGGCCGATGCGGCGTGAGGGCGACATGGACCAGCAACGCCCCTGGGACGCCTATGCGATCTGCACCGTCACCCAGCCCGAGGACCGGCCCGCCGCCCTGACCTATCTGGACGGCCGCCCGGACGAGACCTGCCCCGGCCTTGACTATTTCTTCTGGGTGCTGGTCCGGGGCGACGAGGTGATCGTCGTCGATACCAGCTTTTCCGAGGCGGTCTGCCGCAAGATCGGCCGGCAATGGAACGGCAGCCCGGCCCAGCTGCTGGCCCGGATCGGCATCGACGCGGGGCAGGTCCGGCAGGTGCTGCTGACCCATGCCCATCCCGACCATGTCGGCAATCTGCACGACTTCCCGAACGCCACCTTCTGGATCCAGAAGGCCGAGATGGCATCGCTGACCGGCGCCGACATGAGCCATGGCTTCTTCCGCCACGCCTATGCGCGCGAGGATGCCCTGGCCCTGGTCGGCCTGCTCTACGACGACCGGCTGCGGTTCCTGGACGGCGATGGAACCTTCGCCGAGGGCGTGGACTATGCGCTGGTCGGCGGGCATGCGCGCGGCCAGATGGTGCTGCGCGTCGCGACCCGGCGCGGGCCGGTGCTGCTGGCCTCGGACGCGGTGCATCTCTACGAAGAGGCGCGGAGCGAGCGGCCCTTCTTCGTGTTCCAGAACATGGAGGAGATGCTGGACGGCTATCGCACCTGCCGCAGGCTTGCGGGCGAGGAACGCTTCCTGATCCCCGGCCATGACAAGCTGGTCAGCCGCCTTTATCCGCCGGCGCGGCCCGGGCTGGAAGGGCTTGTCATGGACCTGACCAAGCATCCCGCCGAACCGCAGCCCGCGTCTTGAACCCTTTCCCGCCGCGGGTCCGTCCGGCGACGGGACCGCGCCACTTGCAAGGAACACCACATGCGACCGAATGAACCACGCCCCGCCGAAGCGCCCAAGGAGCCGATCCGCCTCGAACAGCCGATCGACGGGCGGATGCTGATCGATGGGGAGCTGGTCGAAAGCGCCGGCGGCGGCTGGCTGGAATCGTCCAATCCCGCCACCGAGGGCTATATCGGCCGGGTTCCCGACGGCAATGCCGCCGATATCGACCGGGCGGTCGCCGCCGCCGAAAAGGCGCAGCTGGCCTGGGCCGCCCTCTCCGTCGAACAGCGGGCGGCCTGCCTGAACGGTTTCGGCGATGCGATCCTGGCGCGCAGCGACGAATTGCTGGCGGCCGAGGTCTCGGACAGCGGCAATCCCGCCGCCTTCATGCTGGGCGACATCCGCGCCAGTGTGGCGCGGCTGCGCTACCTGGCGGGCCTGGGCAACGAGCTTCAGGGCGCCACCATCCCGGTCGATCCGGGCAAGCTGCATCTGACCCTGCGCGAACCCTATGGCGTGGTCGGCCGCATCACCGCCTTCAACCATCCCATCGCGATGGCGGTCCACGGGCTGGCGGGGCCGCTGATCACCGGCAACACGGTGGTGCTGAAACCCTCGGAACAATGCCCGCTCTCCTCGGCCATCCTGGGCGAGATCGCCCGCGACGCCCTGCCGCCCGGCGTGCTGAACATCGTCAGCGGCGGGCGCGCGGCCGGGGATGCGCTGGTGCGCCACCCCCGGGTCAAGCGGCTGTCCTTCGTCGGCTCGGTCGGCACCGGGCTGGCCATCCAGCGCGCCGCCGCCGAAAGCGCGGTCAAGCACATCTCGCTGGAGCTGGGCGGCAAGAACCCGTTCATCGTCTTCCCCGACGCCCCCATCGACAAGGTCGCGGCCGCCGCCGTCACCGGCATGAACTTCAGCTGGCAGGGCCAGTCCTGCAGCTCGACCAGCCGGCTGTTCCTGCACGAGGACATCCATGACGCGGTGCTGGCCCGCATCGTCGAGATCGTCGAGGCGATCAAGGTCGGCGATCCCTGCGACTGGGACACGCGCATGGGCGCCATCGTCTCGAAGGCGCAGCTGGAGCGCGTCGAGGGCTTCATCCGCTCGGCCCAGGACGAGGGCGCAAGGCTGGTCGCCGGCGGCGAGCGCCCGCGGGGTCCGGGCTTCGACAAGGGCTACTGGATGCGCCCGACGGTGTTCGCCAACGTGACGCAGGACATGCGCATCGCCCGCGAGGAGATCTTCGGCCCGGTGCTGTCGGTGCTGCGCTGGTCGGATTTCGACCAGGTGATCGAGATGGCCAATTCGGTCGAATACGGGCTGTCCGGCGCGGTCTGGACCGGCGATCTGTCGAACGCGCTGCGCACGGTGAAGGCGCTGAAATCGGGCTATCTCTGGGTGAACGACGTCGCCTCGCATCCGCGCGCGGTGCCCTTCGGCGGCTTCAAGAACAGTGGCATCGGGCGCGAGCGCGGGCTGTCGGAACTGGCCTCCTTCACCGAGGAGAAATCCGTGGGCATCGTCATCTAGCCCCTGCCCCATCGCAGGCGCGACGGCCGCGCCTGTGCCCGGCAAAAAAGGCCCGGGCGAGGGCGCGGCCGGCGCCCCCATCTCGCTGATGCAAAGGAAAAAAGACATGAGACTGCAAGACAAGCGCGTGGTGGTCACGGCGGCGGCGTCCGGCATGGGGCGCGCCGGCTGCCTGCTTTTCGCGCAAGAGGGCGCGACCGTCGCGGTCGTGGACATCGACCCCGCCCGCACCGAGCAGGTGGTGGCCGAGGTGATTGCCCAGGGCGGCAAGGCCAGGGGCTTCGTCGCCGACCTGTCCTCGGCCGAGGCCTGCAAGCACGTGATCGCCGAATGTGCCGAATGGCTGGGCGGCATCGACCTGCTCTGGGCGCATGCCGGCTCGCCCGGGCCTTCGGCGGTCGAGGGGGTCGACATTGCCGCCTTCGACTTCGCGGTGGCGCTGAACCTGACCTCGGCGCTGATCTGCGCCGGAGAGGTCGCGGACCACATGCGCCGGGCCGGGGGCGGCGCGATCCTGTTCACCGCCTCGGTCGCCGGCCTGCGCGGCTCGCCGCTCAGCCCGGTCTATTCGGCGCTGAAATTCGGCGTCGTCGGCTTCACCAAGTCGCTGGCCAGGCGTTACGCGCGCGACGGCATCCGCGTCAACGTGGTCTGCCCGGGCGCCGTGGACACGCCGATGCTGCCGGCCTTCCTGGATCGCGACGGCAATGACGACGAGCTCCGGGCGGCGAACCAGGCGCGGCTGGTCGCCAACGTGCCGATGGGCCGCGTCGCCCGGCCCGAGGAAATCGCCCATGCCGCCCTGTGGCTGCTTTCGGACGATGCGTCCTTCGTGAACGGCGTCGCGCTGCCCGTGGACGGCGGTTACGCCGCCTGAGCATCGGAAGGGCCGGAGCCGAAACCGGCTCCGGGGCCCGCGGTCAGGCGGCCAGATAGCCGCCATCGACGGGCATGACGATGCCCGTCACATAGGACGCCGCCGGCGAGGCCAGGAACAGCACCGGAGCGGCCAGCTCCTCGGGCCGGCCCGACCGCTTCAGCGGCGTATGCGCCATCAGCCGCGCCATGGCCTCGGGATTGGCGCTGGTGGGCTGGCTCATCGCCGTGTCGATTACGCCCGGCGCCACCGCGTTCACCCGGATGCCCTTGGGCGCCAGTTCGCAGGCCAGCCCCTTGGTCATCTGCACCACCGCGCCTTTCGAGGCCGAATAACCGACCATGTTCGGGCCGGACACGAAGGCCATGATCGAGGCCAGGTTGACGATGGCCCCCTTGGTCTGCTCGAGCTGGTCGAGAAACGCCCCGACCATGTTGAGCGTGCCCGTCGCATTGACGGCCAGCATCCGTTCCCAGGCGGCGCCGGCACCGGCATCGGTGATCGGCAGCCGGTGAATGATGCCGGCATTGTTCACCAGCGCCGAGATCGCGCCCTGCGCCGAGATCTCGGCCGCGAGGGCCGCGCAGGCCTCGCGGTCGCTGACGTCCAGCACCCAGCCCGTGGCGCGGCCGCCGGCTTGGGCATTGATCGCGCCGACGGTCTCGTCCAGCGCCTCGGCAATGACATCGCAGGCCCAGACCCGGGCACCGGCCCGGGCGAAGGCTGCGGCGATCGCGGCGCCGATCCCGCGGGCCGCGCCCGTGACCACCACCGATTTTCCGGCGAATTCAAGCTGCATGCATTCCACTCCCAGCCAAGACCATGCTCTTAAAACCCCGGCCGAGTCTTGCGGCCGGGGGCTCTTTTTCGTGAGTTCCGGCACCCGCAGGCGACCTATTGCATGGTCGAGGGCAGCCAGGTGATGAGCTGCGGGAACAGCACCAGGAAGAAGATCAGGATCAGGTGCGCGACCACATGCGGGATCGAGCCGTGGAAGATCTGCCCGACCGGGATGCCGGTATATTTCGAGATCACGAAGACGTTCAGCCCGAAAGGCGGCGTCACCATGCCCAGCTCGGCCGTCACGATCACGATCACCGCGAACCAGTAGGGATCGAAGCCCAGGCTGTTCATCAGCGGCACCATGATCGGAACCGTCAGGATCAGCATGGTGATCATGTCCATGAAGCAGCCCAGGACGACATAGAGCAGGATCGCGAAGGCCAGCACCGCCCAGCGGCTCATGCCGATCTCGGCGACGAACTGGATCAGGCTCTGCGTCATCTGCGTCAGCGTCACGAAATAGCCGAAGACCGAGGCGCCGATGATGATCAGCGCGATCATGCAGCTGGTCTCGGCCGAGGTCCGGACCGCCTTGGCCAGCTTGCTGGCCGGCACCCGCCGCCACAGGCACAGGAGCAGCGCGGCCAGCGCGCCGATGGCCGAAGTCTCGGTCGGGGTGGCGATGCCGGTATAGATCGCGCCGATCACGACGATGAACAGCAGCAGGAAGCTCCAGGTGTTGCGCAGCGACCGGATCTTCTCGCCCAGCGAATAGCGCTGACCGGCCGGCGCGTGATCCGGGTCCATGCGGACCAGGAGCAGGACGGTCAGGATGATCGTGATCGTGACCAGGATGCCCGGCACCAGCCCGGCGATCAGCAGTTGCGACACGCGCAGGTCGGCGATCAGCGCATAGAACACCATGGCCACGCTGGGCGGGATCAGCATGGCCAGCGTGCCCGAGATCGCCGCCACCCCGGTCGCCAGCCGCGTGTTGTAGCCCTGTTTCAGCATGCCGGGGATGCTGGTCGAGGCCAGCGTCGCGGCGGCAGCCGTGCTTGAGCCCGAGACCGCGCCGAAGATCGCCCCGGTCATCGCCGTGGCATGGGCAAGACCGCCCGGCGTGCGGCCGACCCAGATCCGGGTGACGTCGAACAGCTCGTCGGTGACGCCGCTGACCGTGATCAGGTTCGCCATCAGGATGAACATCGGGATGGCGATCAGTGCATAGATCTGCACCGAGGACAGTGGCGAGGTGGTCAGCAGGCCGGCGATCATGTCCGGCCCCAGCATCATGTAGATGCCGATGCCGCCCGCGACCAGGAAGGTCAGCGCGACAGGCAGGCCGACGGCCATCAGGACGACGAACAGTCCAAGTGCGACAGTGGTTGCCATTATTCCGCTCCGGGCGCGACGGGGTCGCTATAGGGGTTGTGACGCTGGGGATAGGCGACCTCCGTGTCGCCGGTGACGCAGGCATGAAGGTTCGCCACGACCGCATGGACGACACGCAGCGACAGCACCCCCATGCCGATGGGCACGATGATCTTGCTGGGCCAGATCGGCAGCGGATAGACGCCGCCGGTGGTCTCGGCCATGTGCCAGCTTTCATGGGCCACGCCGGCGCCGGCCCAGGCGATCGCCACCAGAAAGACCAGCGAGAGCAGCAGGGAAAGCGCCAGCACGCCGTTGAACAGCCGCTGCGGCAGGGTGTTGGCCACCGCATCCACCGCGATATGCGCGCCTTCGCGCAGCGCGATCGAGAAGGCCAGGAAGGCCGAGGCCGGCAGCAGATACAGCACGACGACATCCTGCACGAAGGCCAGCGGGCTGTGCATGACATAGCGGAGCCCGGCATCGGCGCTGACCAGCAGCATCATCGCCACGATTGCGGCCGAGGCGAGCCCCATCATCAGCTTTTCCATCAGGTTCAGCATCCGGTCCGTGCTCCGGATCGCCTTTTTCAGGCCACTGTCCCTGCCCGGCACGTTAAAACGGGTGTTCATGACACTCTCTCCAGATTTCGGGGCCCTTCGGTTGGAAGGACCCGGCTGATCCGATCATTTTCCAAGCGCGGCCCTGTAGGCGTTCAGCGTCTCGGTGCCGGGGCGGCCCTGCTTGTCCAGGTTGGCGGCCCAGTCCGCGGCGACCGGCGCCAGCAGCGCGTCCATCTCGGCCCGCATCTCGTCGCTGACCTGGGTGACCTCGACCCCGGCCTGGATGGCGCGCTCCATGGCGGCGGCTTCTTCCTTGTCCATGAATTCGCAGGCGCTTTTCTCAGCCACCTTGCCGGCCTCGATCATCGCCTGCTGCACGTCCGCGGGCAGCGACTGGAACTTCTTTTCGGAAATGGCCAGGAACATCGAGGCGCTGCCGAGCGGGTAGCCGGTCAGCGAATATTTCGCCACCTCGTGCAGCCCGTAGTAATCGACGAAGGCCATGAAGGCGAGCGTCGCCGCATCCACCGTGCCGCGGGCAACGGCATCATAGATCTCGCCCGCCGGGATCTTGATGCCGACGGCGCCCAGCTTGGCCACCGCAAGCTCCATGCCGGGGCCGGCCACGCGGATCTTCGCGCCCTTGAAGTCCTGCATCGACTTGAGCGGGCGGGTGCCGTCGATCGAATAGGGCGGAAACACCATATAGGACAGTACGCGAATGTTCGCGGTCTTGTATTCGCTGTCATAAAGCGGCGTGCCCGGCTCGGAAATCGTGCGGAAGGCCGCGCTGGCAGCGCATGAGCCTTCGGCCAGGCCGGGCATTTCGATGATCCCGCTCAGCGGCAGCTTATCGGCGAAATAGCCCGGCACGATCTCGCCGACATCGACGACGCCAAGCTGCACCGAGTTCATCAGCTCGGTGGACTTGGCCAGCTGTTCCGAGGGGAAATACTGGAACTGCACCTTGCCGCCGGTGCGCGCCGCCATCTCGTCCATGAACACCTTGGTGCCGTGGGCGCCGACGAAATGGGTCGGCGGCACCATGCCGCCCAGCCTGAGCGAGATCTGGTCCTGGGCCGCGGCCATGCCCGGCGCGCCGACCAGCCAGCACAATCCCAGTGCAAAAGCCGTCAATCTGTTTTTCATTTTTTCCTCCCATCGAAGACCCGAAGGCCATCCCCTGTGGATCGCCATGCTTCTCTCGGTCACTCGATGCAGCAAACCGTATGCCAACCGCATGGCGCGGTCGCGCGTCACGGCTTTGACACGGATTTTTTCGCGAGAGCGCGAGGATACAAAGCGCCGCGCGGCGATCACCGGGCCTTGCTGTCCCCGGCGTGCGATGACGGCCCGGACGGATCGGCGCCATTCTGAAACGGCGCCGCAAGGGGGCCCGTCTCCGATGCCTGCGGGATTGGCATATGATTTGCTGCATTCGCCCGTTGAGGCTCGCACCCGCGATTCATGGGGGATCGCTCCTCGAGCCTCGACGGGAGGAAACACATGAAAAACAGATTGACGGCTTTCGCACTGGGATTGTGCTGGCTGGTCGGCGCGCCGGGCATGGCCGCCGCGCAGGAGCAGATCTCGCTCAGGCTGGGCGGCTTCCTGCCCCCGACCCATTGGGTCGAGGTCCATGGCACCAAGGTGTTCATGGACGAGATGGCGGCGCGCACCGGCGGCAAGGTGCAGTTCCAGTATTTCCCCACCGAACAGCTGGCCAAGTCGACCGAGCTGCTCAGCGCCACGCAGCTTGGCGTCGTCGATATCGGCGAGATCGCGCCCAGCTATTTCGCCGACAAGATCCCGCTGGCCGGCATCCTGGAAATGCCCGGCCTGGCCGAAAGCTCCTGCGCCGCCAGTGCGGCCTTCCGCACCATCTCCGAGCCGGGCACGCCGCTTTATGACAGCGAATACAAGCCGGCCGGCGTGCGCATCCTTTCCTATATGGTCATGCCGCCCTATTCGATTCACGGCCGCAAGCCCATCCACAAGATGGAGGATTTCAAGGGCATGAAGATCCGCGCGGCCGGGGCCGGCATGGAGCTTTCGGTGGCCAAGCTGGGCGGGGCCGGCGTCAAGGTCCCGAACGGCGAGATCTATGATGCCGTCGCCCGCGGCACGGTGGACACCACCTTGCTCGCCTTCATGTCATCGGTGGACTACATGGGGCTTCCCGAAGTCGCGAAATACTCCTTCACCGGCTACAATTTCGGTCAAGGCGCGGTCTTCCTGGGCATTTCCGAGAAAAAGTTCCAGGCGCTGCCGCCGGACGTGCAGGAGGCGATGATCGAGGCCGGCAAGAAGGCCCAGCAGAGCGCCTGCGAATTCATGGACAAGGAAGAGGCCGCCGCCATGGAGCGCGCCGTCCAGGCCGGAGTCGAGGTCACCCAGGTCAGCGACGAGATGCGGGCCGAGATGGACGCGCTGCTGGCGCCGGTCGCCGCGGACTGGGCCGCCAATCTGGACGCCCACGGACGCCCCGGCACCCCGACGCTGGAGGCCTACAAGGCCGCCCTGGGCAAATGAGCCGGCCGGCCGGGGTCCCGCGGTTCCACGGACCCCGGCCTTGGGCCATTTCCCGTGGGCAAGCATCGTGAAAGCCCGCGCGGACGCACCGGCCCGAGGTGGTGGTGCGCCCGCCGGACCCGCCCGACACGCAGGATCAGAGCCAGCGGCTGCTCCGCCAAGCGATGACGGAACCCCGCGCCCGGCCAGATGGACGTCCCGAATGCCCAAAGACACGAAAACCGCCGGGGAAGAGATCGCGGCCCCTCCGCAAGAGCGCAGGAGACATCTCGTCGTCTTCGGCTTCCTGATGCTCGCCCAGCTTGTCGCCACGCTGGACAACCAGATCGTCGCGACCGCGCTGCCGACCATCGTCGGCGAGCTGGGACAGCCGCAATATTTCAGCTGGCTGATCTCGGCCCATATCCTGGTGCAATGCGCGGTGATGCCGATTTACGGCAAGCTGGGCGACGTGCTCGGCCGGAAATATCTCTGCGTCGCCGCCCTGGCGATCTTCGCCATCGGCTCGCTGGCCTGCGCGGCAAGCTGGTCGGCGGTCAGCCTGATCGCGGCGCGGTCGTTCCAGGCGGTCGGAACCGGCGGCCTGCTGGTCTCGGTCTATGCCGTCAATGCCGATCTGTTCGAGCCGGCCCGGCGCGCGCGGTTCCAGAGCTATCTCAGCCTGATGCTGGTCTTCGGCTCCTTCTCGGGGCCGGTGCTGGGCGGGCTGCTGACCGAGAGCTTCGGCTGGCGCTCGGTCTTCTTCATCACCGCGCCGCTCAGCCTGGCGGGCATCCTGGGCTTTCTGATATTCCTGCCGCGGCGTGGGGCGCGGCCCCGGCCGGTGATCGACTATGCCGGGGCCGCGGCGCTGGCCCTCACCATCACGCTTCTGGTGATCTGGATGGACAGCATCCGCATCTTCGACAGTTTCGCGGCACCCGCCAGCCTGGCGCTGGCGGCCGGGATCGCCGTTTGCGGATTTGCCTGGGTGCGCATCGAGCGGCGCGCGCCAGAGCCGGTCATGCCGCTGGCCCTGCTTGCAAGCCGCGACTTCGCGCTTCTGGTGGTCTGCACCCTGTGCTGCGGGGCGATCTCGGTCGGGCTGATCAACTATCACGCCTATTTCATGCAGATGGCCATCGGCCTGACCCCCTCGCAGGCCGGGCTGTTCTTCATCGCGATCACGGTGGGCGTCACCTGCGGCGCCCTGGTCTCGGGGCGGCTGATGTCCGCAGGCTGGCATTTCACCCACCTGTTGCGCTGCTCGCTGGGGCTGAGCGTCGTGATGCTCAGCGTATTCGCGCATCTTTCGGCGCATGTGCCGCTGGCGGGGCTGGCGGCGGCCTTCGTGGTTCAGGGCATCGCCACCGGGCTGTCGATGAACGCGCCGGTGCTGGGCGCGCAGGTGACCGCCCTGCCCCGGGACATGGGCGCGGCGACCGGCGCGATCTCGCTGGTGCGGATGGTCGGCGCGGCCCTGGGCATCGCCGTCTATGGCGCGATCCTTGCGGCGGGCCGGGCCGGGCTGCACCTGCCGGGCGGCGACGGGGCGCTGACGCCCGCGGCCCTTGCCGCCCTGCCGGCCGAGCTGCGCCAGATGGTGGTCGCGCAATCGGTCGCCTCCTTCGCGACGCTGTATCAGATCGCGGCCTTTGTCGCGGCTTTCGGCTTTCTCACCACCCTGTTCATGCGCCGGCCGGCGCTCTGACCATCCGCATCGGCCGGGCAAGGGCATGGCCGGCCGATGCAGGGCCGAGGGATCAGCCGACCACCCGGCCCGCATTGCCGGGCGTGCCGTCCACGACCACGACCTTGGTCTCGAGATAGGGTGCCAGCCCTTCAGTGCCGCCCTCGCGCCCCAGGCCGGATTGCTTGAAGCCGCCGAAGGCCAGGCCCATTTCAAGCCGGTAGCCGTTCTGGCCGACCGTGCCCGAGCGGATCTGGCGCGCCACCGCATAGGCGCGATCCGCGTCTTGGGTGAAGACCGAGGCATTCAGCCCGTAGATGGTGTCGTTCGCGATCTCGACCGCTTGCGCCTCGTTCTCGGCTGGGATGACCGACAGGACGGGGCCGAAGATCTCCTCGCGGGCAATGGTCAGGTCGTTGCCGACATTGGCAAACACCGTCGGCTCGACGAAATAGCCCCGGTCGAGGCCCTTCGGGCGCCCGCCGCCCGCGGTCAGCCGCGCGCCTTCCGCCTTGCCCTTGGCGATATATCCCTCGACCCGCTCGCGGTGCCGTTCCATGGCCAGCGGCCCCATCTCGCACGAGGGCTCGAAGGGGTCGCCGACCTTCACCGCCCTGAAATTCTCGCTCAGCGCCTCGACCAGCGCGTCGTGGCGGTGCCGCGAGACGATGATCCGGGTCAGCGAGGCGCAGACCTGCCCGGTCAGGAAGGTCGCCCGCGATGTGATGGCCTTCGCCGCCGTCCCGAGGTCGTAATCGTCGAGGACCAGCGCGGGCGACTTGCCGCCCAGTTCCAGGGTGACCCGGGCGATGCGCTCGCCGCAAGCCGAGGCGATGCGCCGCCCGGCGAGCGTCGAGCCGGTGAAGGTGATCTTGTCCACGCCGGGATGGCGGACCAGCCTCTCGGACGCCTCCCGGTCGGCGGTGACGATGTTGATCACCCCTGCGGGCAGCCCGGCCGCCTCGGCGGCCTCGGCCAGGATATAGGCCGGACCCGGCGCCTCGGGCGAGGACTTGACGATGACGGTGCAGCCCGCCAGCAGCGCCGGCGCCACCTTGTTGGCGATGATGCCCGGCGTGCCGTTCCAGGGGATGATGGCGCCGACCACGCCGACCGGCTCGCGCAGCAGCAAGGCCAGCGCGCCGCCGGATTGCGAGGGATGCCGTTCCTGGAAGGGATAGGTCGCCGCCAGGCCGGCGTAATAGCGATAGCTGGCGCTGACCGCGGGCATCCGCATGGTGGCGATGGCGTGCAGCACGCCGGATTCGGCGGTCCAGATCCGCGCCTGCCGATCCGCCCGCCTGTCCAGCTCGTCGGCGAGCCGGTGCATATGGGCCGCGCGCTCCTCATGCGACATGCGCGGCCAGGGTCCGCTGTCGAAGGCGCGGCGCGCGGCTTCGACGGCACGGTCGATATCCGCCTCCTGCGCCTCGGCCACGACCTCGAAGATCTCCTCGGTGGCCGAGTTCCGCACTGTGATCGTCGCATCGCTGGAGGGCGCGGACCACTCTCCGCCGATGAAGAATTTCCCTGCATGCGGGATGATGTCTTGTCGGGTCATCGCCTTGCCTGCCTCTCTCGGAACCGTTGCGGGGCCTGTGCCGCCCGGCAATGCACGGGTTGCCCGTGCGGGAAACAGCCAGCAACTCCCATGCCAGATGGCGCCATTGGCCGGCGGCACGGGACCGCGGATCGCCCGCGGCACGGTTCTTGCGGGTCCTCGTCCCTGTGATTCAGGCGCCGCCGGGATCATGACAAGGAGGAGAAACCAGAATGAAGCATACATCGCTTGCCGCCGCGCTGGCCGCAGCCCTGTTCAGCGCCCCGCTGCCCGCGGCGGCCGAGGAGCTGGAGCCGATCCGCATCATCCAATCCACCAGCAGCGCGGCTTTCATGCCCTATCTGACCGCGCTGACCATGGGCTATTTCGAGGAAGCCGGGCTCGAGCCCGAGCTGATCACCACCTCCAGCGGCTCCAAGGTCGCCGCCGCCGTGGCCGGGGGCTCAGCCGATGTCGGCATGACGGCGGCCAGCACGTCGCTGTTCCTGCGCAACGAGGGCGTCGATATCCGGCTGCTTGCGCCGCTGGCCACCCAATACACCACCGGGATCGTCTTTTCCGAGAAATGGGCGGCAGACCACGGCATCACCCGCGAAAGCCCGCTCGAGAACAAGCTGGCCGCGTTGAAGGGCGCCCGCCTTGCCACGCCGGGCGGCAGCGCCGGCGAGCACATCCTGCGCTACCTGGCGATCAAGGCGGGGCTCGACGCGGATCGCGAGATGGTGATCGTGCCGATGGGCAGCGACATCGGGACCTATCAGACGGCCCTCGAACAAGGACAGATCGACGGGATCTCGCTTTCGGCGCCCTCCCCCGACCTGGCGGTCCGCAACCTGAACGCGGTCTATGCTTTCAACCTGCCGATGGGCGAAGTGAAGGAGCTCGACGGTTTCCTCTATACCGTCGCCATGACCAACGGCGCCTGGGTGGACAGCAATCCCGAGGCGGCGGCGAAAGTGGTCAAGGCCATCGAAATGGCCACCTCGGCCATGCATGACGATGCGACCTCGGCGCAGGTCCGCGACAAGGTTCGCGAACGCTATTTCGACACGATCGAGCCCGATCTCTTTGCCGATATCTGGGAACAGGCCCGTGTCTATGCCCCGAAACAGATGCAGATCGAACGGGCCGACGTCGAGAAGGTGATCGAGTTCACCAACCTGTTCTCCGGCGACACGCAGCTCGACCCCGGCATTATCGAAGGCAGCTACTACACCGCGCCCTGAGACAGCAGCGCGGACAGAGAAGGACGCCCCAGCCTGGATCCCGCGGCTCGTCCTGCTGCACCGCGCCTGCCTTTCAGAGATCGCTTCATGTGTGACGGGAGCAAGGTGAAAGTGACACGCCGAGCAGGATGATCATGGCCAACATCGCCGCAAGCGTTCGCAGACCACCACCACGGACGGCTTCGGTTGCCGGCTTGAAGTTCCAGGGCAGCAGGTCGTCGAGGTGGCTTTGCGGATGGCCGCTGGTGCTGGCAAGCGTCGCCTTGAGGTAGGCGAAGGCTCGGCGCCGACCTTGCGTTCGATCCCATATCGCGTTCCGACCGAAGGCCGGCAGGCCGGGTTTCGGGCCGGCAGACCGCGATGGTCATCCTGCGTCTCCGGTCGTGCGCCCTCCGCGGCAGCCTCGGAGCGGTCCGTCGCCAGCAGGATGAACCCCGGCAGCATGGCATTTTTTGGCACTCTGTTTGCAACACGAGGCGAAGGAGAGAAATGTCGCGATCCAGATGGGATCGCCTGCTGCTTTTCGATGGGAGGAAAAAATGAAAAACAGATTGGCGGCTTTCGCACTGGGCCTGTGCAGCCTGATCGGTGCCGCGGGCAGCGCGGCAGCCCAGGACCAGATCTCGCTCAGGCTCGGCAGCCTTCTGGCGCCCAGCCATTAGATCGAGGCCCACGGAACCAAGGTGTTCATGGACGAGATGGCGGAGCGCACCGGCGGCAAGGTGCAGTTCCAGTATTTCTCATCCGAGCAATTGGCCAAGTCCACCGAACTGCTCAGCGCCACGCAGCTGGGCGTCGTCGATGTCGGCGAGATCGTTCCCAGCTATTTCGCCGATAAGCTGCCGGCGAGCGGGATCCTGGAAATGCCCGGCCTGGCCGAAAGCTCCTGCGCCGCCGGCGCGGCCTTCCGCGCCATTTCCGAGCCGGGCACGCCGCTCTATGACAGCGAATACAAGCCGGCGGGGGTGCGTATCCTATCCTATATAGCGTACCCCTCTTATTCGTTCCACAGCATGCGCCCGATCCGTTCTATCGATGATTTCAAGGGCGTGAAGGTCCGCGTGTCGGGTCCCGGCATGGAGATTGCGGTCGCCAAGCTGGGCGGGGTCGGCGTCAAGGTGCCCTCGACCGAGATCTATGATGCCGTCGCGCGCGGCACCGTGGATGCGACCCTGCAGGGCTACCAGGCCATCGTGCATCATTATGGGCTGCATTATGGGCTGCATGAGGTGGTGAAACATTCGCTCACCGGCTATCCGTTCGGGCAAAGTGTGAGCACCTCCCCGAAAATCGGACAGTGACGTAAGCTCTGATCTTCCGTCTGCTGGTCTCCAAGAACGAGGAGAACAGACGATGTCGAAACGCAGGAACCATGACGCGGGCTTCAAGGCTCGCGTGGCGCTGGAAGCCGTGAAGGGCGAGCGCACCGTGTCGGAGCTGGCCGCGGAATACGGCGTGCATCCGACGATGATCCACCAGTGGAAGAAGGCGCTGCTCGAGGGGGCATCGGACATCTTCGAACGCGGCAGGAAGAAGAAGGCCGAGGTCGACGAGGAGACGGTGCGATCGCTGCACGCCAAGATCGGAGAGCTGGCCGTCGCCAACGATTTTTTGTCACGAAAGCTCAAGCCCTGGACCGGCAGGTGAGGCGCGGGATGATCGAACGCTCTCACCCCACGCTGTCGGTCGGGGCGCAATGCCGTCTGCTGTCGATCTCGCGGTCGTCGTTCTACTACGCACCGCAGGGCGAGACCGAGATGAACCTGGCGCTCATGCGGCTGATCGACCGTCAGTTCCTGGAAACCCCCTTCTACGGCGTCCAGCAGATGACCTGGCACCTGCAGAACGAAGGGCACCCAGTGAACATGAAGCGCATCCGGCGGCTGATGCGGCTCATGCGTCTGATGCCGATCTACCAGAAGCCCAACACCAGCAAGCCTGCGAAGGGGCACAAGACCTACCCCTATCTGCTGGGTGGCCTGCGGGTCGATCGGCACAACCATGCCTGGTGTGCCGACATCACCTATCTGCCGATGCGACGAGGCTTCCTCTACCTGGTCGCCATCATGGACTGGTTCACCCGCAAGGTGCTGGCCTGGCGCATCTCGAACACGCTCGAAGCCGACTTCTGCGTCGAGGCGCTGAACGAGGCGGTCCACCGCTTCGGCCCGCCCGAGATCATGAACACCGATCAGGGCTCGCAGTTCACGTCCTTCGCCTGGACCGACCGGCTGAAACGGATCGGCACCCGGATCTCGATGGACGGCAAGGGCCGGTGTCTCGACAACATCTTCATCGAGCGCCTTTGGCGGTCCCTGAAGTATGAGTGCGTCTATCTGCACGCCTGGGAGACCGGCTCGCAGGCGAAGGCGGGCGTTGGCCGATGGATCACCTTCTACAACCACCAGCGGCCCCACGCCGCCCATGGCGGACAGCCGCCCGCCGTGGTCTACTTCAACCAGATCGAAACCGATCAGCAGGGGCAGAGAGTAGCTTAAATCATCCCGGAAACTGTCCAAGAGATGGGGAGTAGCTCAGTGCGATCTTCCTCGGCATCTTGGAAAAGAAGTTCCAGGCGCTGCCGGAGGACGTGCAGCAGGCGATGATCGAGGCCGGCAAGGCCGCCGAGAAAAGCGCCTGCGAATTCGTGGACAGCGACGAGGCCGCGTCCAGGAAACTCGCCGAAGCGGCTGGCGTCGAGATCACCGAAGTGGGCGACGAATTGCGGGCGCAACTGGATGCCAAACTGGGGTCGGTCGCTGCGGACTGGGCCGCCGGCCTCGACAAGCAGGGCCGGCCGGGGACGCAGACACTGGAAGCCTACAAGGCCGCCCTTGCCAATTGATCGGATCAGCGGGCCTTTCAGACCGAAAGGCCCGTAAATCCTTGTCATCGGCATCGGTTTTGACGGGCCGGATGCTGCACAGCCCAGGCCCACGTTCCTGTCGTCGGCCCCCAGGCGTCTGCTCATCGGTGGCGAATGGGTCGCTTTCGCATCGGGTGCGACCTTCCACAGCATCCATCCATCCAACGGCCGGAAACTCGCCATGCTGGCGAAAGGAGGGGCGGACATCAATCGCGCGGTTACGGCCGCCCGCAAGGCCTTTGAAGGCGATTGGAAGAAGCTCAAACCTTTCGACCGGCAGCAGATCCTTCTTCGCATCGCCGATCTTGTCGAGGCGCAGGCGGATGACCTCGCGACCCTCGACACGCTGGAGATGGGCGCACCGATCTCGCGCACCCGCGCCAGCAAACGCCGTTGGGTAAGCCTGATCCGGTATTATGCCGGGATGGTCACGGCGATCCATGGCGACACCATCCCGAATTCGATTCCCGGCAACATCTTTTCCTACACATTGCGCGAACCGATAGGCGTGGTCGGGGGAATCACGCCGTGGAATGCGCCGGTCGGCACGGCCATATGGAAGATCGTGCCGGCCCTTGCCGCGGGTTGCACGGTGATCCTCAAGCCGTCCGAGGAGGCATGCCTGTCATCCCTGTATCTGGGCAAGCTGATGATGGAAGCCGGGCTGCCGGAGGGCGTCCTGAATGTCGTCCCGGGTTTCGGCGATGCCGGTGCGGCAATGGCGGCCCATGACGGCATCGACAAGCTCTGCTTCACCGGCTCCACCGCGACGGGGCAGGCGATCATCCGGGCCTCGGTCGGAAACGTGAAGCGCCTGACGATGGAGCTGTGCGGCAAATCCCCCGACATCGTGTTTGCCGATGCCGATCTTGACGCCGCGGTGCCGGGCGCGGCCATGGCGGTCTTTGCGAATTCCGGGCAGATCTGCTCTGCCGGGACGCGGCTCTTTGTCGGGGCAGGGATATATGACGAATTTGTCGAGCGCGTTGCCGATTTCGGCAAGACGCTGCGCATCGGCGATCCCATGCGCCCTGAAACCGAACTGAGTCCGCTCGTCTCGCAACGCCAGCTGGATCGGGTGTGTGGTTATCTCGACACCGGCCGGGAGGAAGGGGCTTCCGTCCTGTCCGGCGGGCGGCGGATTTCCGATGGCGACCTCGGGCAGGGGTTCTTCGTCGAGCCGACCGTCTTCACCGGCGTCAGGGATACGATGCGCATTGCCCGGGAGGAAATCTTCGGCCCGGTGATCTCGGCGATCAGGTTCGACGACCTGGACGAGGTCATCCAGCGCGGAAACGATACCGTCTTCGGCCTTGGAAGCGGGGTCTGGACGCAGTCGCTTGCGACCGCGCATCGCGTCGCGGCCGGGTTGCGTGCGGGCACCGTCTGGGTGAACTGCTATCAGTTGCTGGATCCTGCGGTTCCCTTCGGCGGCTACAAGACCAGCGGCTATGGCCGGGAATCCGGCCGGAAACATATCGAGAGCTTCCTGGAGACCAAGGCCGTGGTGATGAATCTCGGCTGAACCGCGTAACCATGCCGTCCTTGGACAGAACCATTTTACATTGGAGCAAATGATGAAAGCGCTTGTGCTCGAAGGCGTGCAGACCCTCTCGATCCAGGACTTGCCCGAGCCGGAACTCTCGGCCGGCGGCGCGGTGATCCGGGTCGCCGCGAACGGGGTCTGCCGCAGCGACTGGCATATGTGGATGGGTGACATGCCGCGCACCTACCCGATCGTTCTCGGGCACGAGATGACCGGCGTGGTCGAGGAGGTTGCCGAAGGGGTGACGAAATTCAGGAAAGGGGATCGGGTCATCGTGCCCTTCACCGGCAGCGACGGGACCTGCCCGCATTGCCAGACCGGCCATTCGCATCTGTGCGACGACCTGCAGGTTCCGGGCCGCAACTACAATGGCGGTTACGGTGAATATGTGAACGTGCCGCTGGCCGACCGCAACATGCTGCACCTTCCCGACGAGGTGAGCTTCATCGAGGGCTCCGCGCTTGGCTGCCGGTTCATGACCTCCTTCCACGGCATCGTCGATCGCGCCGCCGTGGCAGCCGGGGAATGGGTCGTCGTCTATGGCTGCGGCGGCGTCGGTCTGTCGGCGATCAACATCGCCCATACCCTGGGCGCCCGCGTCATCGGCGTGGATCTCAATCCGGACAACCTCCAGCTGGCCCGGGCGATGGGCGCGGAATTCGTGATCGACGGCCGCAGCAGCCATGACCCGGCCGGCGAGGTCCTGGAGCTGACGAAGGGCGGGGCCCATGTCTCTGTCGACGCGCTCGGGATTGCCGAGACCTGTGTGAACGGCATCCGCAGTCTCCGCAAGGGCGGACGCCATCTTCAGCTCGGGCTGACCACGAAGAAGGAAGCGGGCCATGTCAGCGTGCCGATCGATCTGATGATCGTTCGTGAACTGAAGATCATCGGCTCGGTCGGCATGCCGTCGCATCGGTTCGATGCGATGGTTCCGCTTGTGGCGAGTGGCCGGCTGGCGCCGGGCAAGCTGATGGCGGGCGAGATCCGCCTGTCCGAGGTCGCGGGCGTGTTCGACCAGATGACGCGTTCGGCGGTGACGGGCACGCTCGTGGTGACCGACTTCCGGAACTGAGCCGTCCCCAGGGCCATCGCCGAAAAGCTCAAATCCCGAAAATGTCCCGAGCGGAGGGATAGCCGGGTTGGCGCGAGCGCCTTCCAGATCCTCGAAGTCCGCTCGAGGGCCGCCAGGCGCTCAGCCGCGTCCCTTGCCGCCGCATCAGCGCGTTCGAGCCGTTCACGCGCTCCCTTATGGGTGGCCCGCCAAGGAGCGAACCATGCCGGATACGTTTGTGCAGATTGACATGTCATCGGAGAATTGCCACTTGCAGGCGGGGCGGGCCATACGTTTCTGACCCATCTGAATCTAATAGGGCGCCATATTGATCGTCGCCCCGGGGCGCGCACCTTCTTGCAGGCCGGGCCTGCCCATGATCGAACCGACCTCGGTCTCAAGGATCGAGGTGACGGTATCACGCACGATCTGTCAGGGCGGACACAGCAAGCACTTCCGTCTGCGCAACCCACAGCAGACCGATCCTGGAGAGCCGTCGCCCGCCCGGGAGATAGCCATGCCAAAAGATCCAGGCCGTGCAATCTACCCCGCAAACCTGGAGGACGAGCGTAAAGAACCGGATGGTCCGGGACGCGACAAGCCCAGGCCGTCCGACGCGCCGCCGTCCTCGATCCTCATTGGTGTGGGCAAGACCAGCAAGCCCCGGCGTCGGCTGCATAGCGACCTTGCAGCATCGTCTGTTGTGGCAAGTTAATTGCCATGTCATCTAATTCTGCATGGCAGCAGAACCCGCGACCCGTCCGATCCCACAGAACCCGCTTGCCACGCGGCTCGGCACGCTGATCGTGCAGGCCGGCCGACGCTGGCGGCTGCGCATCGATCAACGGCTGGAGGGATTCGAAGTGTCCTCGGCCGGGCTTGCGCCGCTGGTGCAACTGGCCCGCAGCGAGCGGCCGATGCGGCAGAAGGACCTGGCCGCCACGCTGGCGCTGGACGCGTCCTCGCTGGTGCGTGTGCTGGCCAATCTGGAAACCTCCGGACTGGTCGTCAGCGCCCCCGACCCGCAGGACGGCCGCGCCAAGGCGCTGAGCCTGACGCCGCGCGGACGGGACCTGGCGCTGCGCATCGCCGCTGTCTCGCAAGAGCTCGAACAAGAGGTCCTGGCCGGCATCGACGCGGACCAGATCGCGGTCGCACGGGCGGTTCTGCAACAGATATGGGACCGCTTGGCCCCCGAGACCGACAAGGGCACGACGAAATGACGACCGCGACATCCTCGCAAAACCCGGTGGCACCGCTGTGGATGCTGGCGCTGCTGACGCTCAGCGGTACGCTGGCCATGCATATCTTCGTCCCGGCCCTGCCGCTGGTGGTGGAAAGCTTCGGCACCACGACCAGCGCGGCGCAGCTGACCCTCAGCGCCTATATCGTCGGGCTGTCGCTGGCGCAGATCGCCTATGGCCCGATCGCCGACCGCTTCGGCCGCAGGCCGGTGCTGGTGGCCGGCATGGTGATCTATGCGGCGGCGGGCATCTCGGCCTTCTTCGCCTCGACCATCGGCAGCCTGATCGTCGCCCGCTTCTTCGAGGCGCTCGGCGGCGGCGCGGGGCTGGTGCTGGGCCGTGCCATGGTGCGCGACGGCAATTCCGGCGCGGAGGCGGCGCGCAAGCTGTCGCTGATGAACCTGATGGTCATGGCCGGCCCGGGCCTGTCGCCCCTGATCGGCGCCATGCTGGCGGCGGTGACCGGCTGGCGTTCGATCTTCGCGGTGCTGTGCCTGCTTGGCCTGGTGAACCTGGCACTGATCTGGACCCGGTTGCCCAAGACCGCGGCCGGCGAGGGGCGCGACATGGGCGTGGTGATGCGCAGCTATGGCGCGATGCTGAAATCACGCGGGTTCCTGGGCTACGCCATCGGTGGCGGGCTGGCGACGACCGCGGTCTACGCCTTCATTGCCGCGGCGCCCTTTATCTTCATCGACCAGTTGCACCGGCCGGCCGGCGAGGTCGGGTTATATCTGGCGCTGAACATCGTCGGCACCTGGCTGGGCAGCCTGACGGCCAGCCGCCTGGCGGGCCGGGTGCGCATGGGCCGGCTGCTGGTGCAGGGCAACCTGCTGAGCTGCCTGGGCGCTGCCATCTTCCTGGCCGTGGTGCTGGGCGGGCATCTGACGGTTGCCAGCGCCATCCTGCCGATGATGCTCTTGAGCTTCGGTGCCGGTATCGCCTCGCCCATGGCGCTGTCCGAGGCCCTGAGCATCGATCCGGCCGCTGCCGGCTCGGCCTCGGGGCTTTACGGCTTCGCACAGATGGCCATCGGCGCGATCTGCGCCGCGCTTAGCGGCATCGGCAGCAACCCGGCGCTGTCGGCGGGCATCGTGCTGCTTTCTGCCGGCGCCCTGGCGCAATTGGCGTTCTGGATTGCGCAAAGGCCACAAGGCGAGGTGGTCCGCTGATCGACGAGAAGGCCCAGCGTCTGGCCAGCCGCTTTGCAGTAAAGGTTGAAATTCAGGACGGCCGGAAAAGCTGCGGAAAACGTCATTAAACAGGCGGCAGGCAGATCTACGCCTGCGGCCAGACGATGCTATGGCGCAGGAGAAGGGGATCCAGACCATGTTCTTCGAAGGCGATGTCGCGGACGAAAGCTTCTACAAGGACGAGATCCTGCAAAGCCGCCTGGAGGCGATGCTGGAAACCATCGACGTGCAGCGCACCCGCGCCGCGTGAAACGGCCGTGGGCTTCCGGCCAGGGCCTGTCAGCCCGACGGATCGGAAGCCCATGCCACCCCCGGCTCGGCAACCGCGATTTGAGGGGTGGAGCTGAACGGTCTGCGCCCGCGCTCAGTTCCTGCATCATCGGGCAAGCCGGAGCCGGTTCAACACCGACCCGAGAGCCTCGCACCGGAAGACCCGAGCGTCCTCTGCGCCGGCCTCAATGCAATATCTCGCAAACAGGACCAGCGCGAGCGGACGCTTTCCGCGACTCGGCGGCCTCAGGCAGCGCGTCGCCCCAGTCGGGAAAGATGCGCGGCCAGGTATTCCCGCCCGAAGATGTTGGCGAGTTCGCTGTGCCCCACACGCCCGTCAGACGTTTCCCACCGCATCAGGCATTGGTAAGCGATGTGAGAGGGGTTGAAGTTGTCGTAGGGGTGACCGGCGATGGCCGATCCCGTCATGCGATGAACCTTGCCGCGCACGTCGGTCGCCTCGATCCAGCAGTTGATCGGCAGCAGCTCCTGCGTCGCCCCCCCGACGCGGGCGTCGACGAGCCCATAGGTCTGCCCGTCTTCGACGACAAAGCCGAACCGCAGGCCGTCATAGACCGTCTCCCCGTCGACCAACTGGATCGGCACGGCCATGTGAAGACCGTAGCTGTCGTCAAAACATGCGCTGATAAAGGCCACGGCACGACGGCTCACCTCGGTGCGGCGGCTCCAGCTGTGGTCCATGCAATCGTAGCAATCGACGTCGTAGCGTTTGCCGCGCAGAACCAACTCCCCCGTGATATGGCCGATGGTGTTGAAGTGACCGGAGGGGAATTCCGCATCAGTGGATTTGTTGCCCCATTGATCACCCAGACGGCTGTCGTAGACCTGCCCGCCCGGTACCTTCAGCAGCGTGTTCTCCTCCGGGTCGTCGCAGTCGAAGGGACGGTGCAGCCCGCGGAAACGCAGATCCAGCGAACATTCATCCCCGCCCTTGTATGCGTAGCGGAAATGATAATCCCGCGGCGGAGCAGTCACCTGCACGCTGAGCCCGTTCTCCAGCGTGTAATTGGTGAAGTTGTCCGGCGCGGGCAGGTGCATCTGCGCATCCGAAAAGTCGATCTCATAGCTCTGCCGGCAGATGCCCTGACCGATGGCGATGGACGACAGCGCGACCCCCAGATTGGGCCGCGAGGCGACATAGAGGTTGCCAAGGATTCCCGCCTCGGGAACGGAGAAGATGAGCGGCGTGGTCTCGGTCCAGCGCCATTCGGCCGGGTTGCTCGGGTGATAGGAGGAATCTTTTTCGGTAATCATTTTCTTTCCTTGAACGGGGGTGGACGAAGGTCACAGCGCGTGGACGAGCCACAGCGCGGAAACCGGGACGAAAAGGATGATCAGCACGCGCACGAGGTCGCTGCACAGGAACGGCATCACACCCCGGAACGTGGTGGCGAGCGACACGTCTCCCGCCGTGCGGTTCACGACAAAGACGTTCAGCCCGACCGGCGGGGTGATCAGCCCGATTTCCACCACAGTCAGGGCGAGGATGCCGAACCAGATGGACTTGTCCTGCTGGGACAGGCCCCACAGGTCGAGCTTCATGATGATCGGATAGAAAAGCGGGACGGTCAGCATGATCATCGACATCGATTCCATCACGCATCCGAGCACGATGTAGATGACCAGGATCACCCCGACGACCAGCAGGGGCTGCATCCCCGAGGCGAGGATCCATTCCGTGATGCCGTTGGTCATGTTGGTGAAGGCAAGGGCAGAGTTCAGCATGTCGGCGCCGATCAGGATCAGAAAGATCATCGCGGTCGCATTTGCCGTGCCCGACAGGCTGGCAATGGTTCCGCGCATCCCCATCCCATGCATGACCGCAAGAACGAAGGTCGCCACCGCGCCCACGGCCGAAGCCTCAGTCGGGCTGGACCATCCGCCGTAGATCGACACCACCACCAAAAGGAAGATCACCGCCACCGGAAGGACGGCAAGCGTTGCATGCAGTCTTTCCGACCAGTTGGAGCGCGGCCCGGCCGGTCCCGCCTTCGGATCGCGCATCACGTGATAAAAGACCGCCAGCAGATAGCCGCAGAGCGCGATCATAGCGGGGATCACCGCCGCGACGAACAGCGCTCCGATCGATTCCCCCGTCAGGATCGCATAGACGACCAGCGGCACCGATGGCGGGATGAGGATGCCGAGCGTCCCGCCCGCGGCAATCACCCCGGTGGAAAGCCCGCCCGCGTAGTTGTAGCGGCGCATTTCCGGGTAGGCGACGGCGCCCATTGTTGCAGCCGTCGCCATAGAACTGCCGCAGATCGCGCCGAAACCCGCACAGGCGCCAATCGTGGCGAGAGCGATCCCGCCGCGGAAGTGCCCGATGAACGCATTCACGAATCGGAAAAGCAACTTTGACAGGCCACCATGCGTCGCGAACTGTCCCATCAGGATGAAAAGCGGAATGACGATCAGGTCGAAGCTGGCCAGACGCGCATAAACCGCGCCTTTCAACCAGTTGAGCCACGGCGCGACGCCGACCACCGTGACGAAGCCGACGGCGCCACCCAGAAACATCGCGATACCAATGGGGACGCGCAGGAAGATCAGCAGCAGGGTCAGCGCAATCAGAAAGATCCCGAGTTCGACGCCGGACATCATTCCACCTCCTCGCTCAGCAGGAAAAACTCCGTTCGCAGTGTCATCGCGCGGGGTGAAAGCCCGAGGTAAAAGCCGTTGATCGCCGTCAGCAACAGCCCCGGCAGCATCAGTGCCTGAAACATCCAGACGGGCCATGCCAGCAGCGGGGAAAACGCCCCGCTGGCCCGACTTTCCAGCACCAGGAGTCCCGTCCGCCAAGTCAGGACCAGAAGGACGGCGCCAAGCAGCAGCGACCCGATCTGATCCAGGATCCGGTTCTTGCGCGCCGGAAGTCCGCTGGTCAGCAGGTCCACCACGATGTTCGACCCGGTCAGCTGACACCACGGGAACAAAGCGGTGATGCTGAATGCCGCGAACATGCGCACGATTTCATTGTCGCCGTTGACCTGCCAGGAAAACAGCTTTCGAACGACGATGGTGAACGTCAGCATCAAGGCGAGGCCGCAGAGAGTCAGAACCCCGCCCAAGGCGAGGATCCGTGACAAGGATGTAAGCAGACGTCCGAAAGCGTCCGTGAACTGCGGTGCACGCGCAGCCTCAGCGAAAAACCGGTTTGTCATCTCTTTTCCTATCATTGGGCTGCGGCCATGCCGGCCAGCAGCCCCCGTGCCCTATTGTTGCCGGGCGGCAATGGCGGCGCGCGCCATGTCGAGCATCTTCTGCCCGTCCATCCCCTTGGCATTGGCGTCCTTGATCCAATCCTCGGTGATATGGGCAACCGCGGCGCGCCAGCGCTCGTATTCGTCTTCGGGAAGCAGGTAGATGTCGGCGGAGGCTTTGCGCAACGCCTCAAGCTCGGTGTTCGCGGTGCTGGCAAAGGCATCGGCGAACTCGGCCGAGGTTTCGGGGGTGCTGTTTTCGTCGATGATCTTCTTCAGGTCATCCGGAAGACGGTCATAGGTACCCTGCCCCATCATCACCAGCTGCAATGAGGTATACATCCGGTCTTGGCCCTCGGCGAAGTCGGTGTAGTGGTGCATCAGCGATCCGAGGTTGAGCAGCGAGACCGCGCTCCAGGGCAGATAGGCCCCGTCGATGACGCCACGGCTCAACGAATCCGTGATCTCGCCAGCGGCCATCTGGACCGGCAGCGCGCCAAGAGCTTCCAGCACCTTCGCCCCATACCGACCCGCCGACCGCAGCTTGACGCCCTGAAGATCCTCCATCTTGCGGATGGGTTTCGAGGCGGTCTGGATCACCGGAAAGTCGGCCGGCGCAACCGCGATCAGGTGGAGACCCGCGAGTTCCGGGCCGGGGTTCGCGGTGAAATAGTCATGCATGCCGCGTGCCGCATCGTGCAGGTCGCGCATCATGAAGGGCAGTTCGAAAACCTCGGCGGACAGATAGCTGCCGGGGCTGTAGCCGGGGTTGCCATAGGCGATGTCGACGATGCCGTCGCGGGCCTGGTTGAACAAGTCGCTGGGCGCCCCGCCCAGCTGCATCGACGGGAAGATCTGGCACCCCATCCGGCCACCGGACTGTTCCTCGATCCGCTTGCACCACGGTTCGAAGAACTTCACCTGCTGATACGACGTCGCGTGGACGAAGGAATGGAAACGAAAGGTGACCTCCCTTGCCTGCGCGCTCAAAGCGGCGACGCCGCACATCAGCGCCGCGGCCGACAGCCGCCTCGCAACTTGTCCGAATTTCATTGGCGATCCTCCCAAAACCCAATAATACTACATTAGTGTGCCATTGATGGCTTGTGTCAATCAGATTCTGTATGCTCGCATTCTGTACGTTGGCTAACGTTTGCCATCCGCCACGTAATTAGGCAGAACCCAGAGCGCAACGATGGAAGAGAAAGAGCCGAGAACCCAATGACGGAAGTGAAACGCCGCGCCGGTCGACCCACCCTTTCGGAAACCGCCGAACTGACGGAACGTATCCTCAACGCAGCGGAAGCTTCCTTCGTTGCTCGTGGTTTTCAGCAAACAACCATCCAGCAGTTGGCCGAAGATTGCGGCGTCACGCGCCGCAGCATCGTTGCGCGCTTTTCCAGCAAGGATGAGCTTCTCATCGCGGTTTGTTTAAGAGATATGGATACTTACGGACCGCAACTGGAAGCGGTGGAAATCCGCGACGATCACCCTTGGGAGGATCTGGAGCAGCTTATCCGCAAGCTGTGGGAGCGTGGGTCCGACATGAAACAGGCCGCGCTTCTGCGCGCCTATCTGGGGGAATCCGCGCGCCTGCCACAGATTCCCCACCACATCTTTTCCTTCTACCAACAGCTTACCAACACCCTCGAAGGAAAGATCACCGCGTTGCAGAGGCAAGGCCTTTTCCGTAACTACAAGGCATCGACGGTCGCGGCGACCGCGATTTCGCTGGTGATCTCCAACCCCAGAATCCGGACAATGGTGTTCGATCCCGCCTTCCGCGACCCGATTACCGTAGAGCGTTACTTTACCGACGCTTGGCTCCTGATTCGAGAAATGGCGTGACGTGTGCTATTTCAGGAAGTCGGGCAGCCGTTCCTCATCCAGCGGTGTCGGCTCGAACCCGATCGGGGCATACCAGTGCCGCTCGAACTCGATCCGGCGGTCGCTGAGTTCCAGCACTGCGAGGTGAATGCTCCGCGCCGTTTCGGGCGGCAGAACATCGCTGCCAGAGAGGACTGCCGAGACCGCATGCCCCAGTTCCAGCGCAGCAGCTCTGACCGATGAGGTCAGCGCGTCCGCGTCGCCCAGAACCGGGCGGCAGAGCTCGGTAAGGCGACGAAGTTCGACCGATGAGGCGATCGGCGACAGATCATGCGCCAAGAGTGCCTCCGCCAGGCCGATCTGATGCCTGAGGTCGAAACGTTCGCGCCCGTGCAGATAGTCGAGGCGCTTGCGCAGGAACGCGATATATTCCGCGGAAAGCCTCAGTTGCTCGCGCGCGAGGTGATCATTGGGGTCCAACGCCGGCGCCACGAAATCGTTCAGCGCCTTGACCACCGCGCCAAGGCCGATGTCTGTCTGATCCATCAGATTTTCTCCAGAAGCAACCGCTGCAATTCCCGCGCGGTGACCGGTTCCATGCCCTTGACGCGGGTCAACAGGACATCTTGGTGCGATTTGCCGAGCTTTGCGACCCGGGTGGCCGTCGCGGTGACCGAGGCGATGATCTGGAAACAGTTGAGAATACGGTAGAAATCCAGACGATCAGGGTCGACGCTCAGGCCGGATGCCGCTGTGTAGCGGTCGTAGAACTCGTCCTCCGGCACCAATCCGCAGATCAGGTAGTCCCTCCCATCTTCCGTATAGTGGCCAAAGCTGCGGTGGGTCGTCCAGGCGAGATCACGATGGCGGTCGCCAAGATGCGCACGTTCCCAGTCGAGCCAAGCGGAAATTTTTCCATTCTCTTCGTTGAAAAGGAAATTGCCGCTTCTGTAGTCGCCGTGGACGACGCTGACATAGTCCAGCGGCGGCAGGTTGCGTTTCAGCCAGCCGGCGGCAACGTCCATCAGCGCGAAATCCTCGCACCTGTCCTCCTCCCAAATCCGCAGGGCGCGGTTGAGCTGCCACTCTGCGCTCTGGGTCGTCCCGGTGCGCGGAACCGCCATGCTTTCGAACGTGCGTGAGCCCAGATCGAATGTGTGGATCGACGCCAGCTGTTGCATGAACTGCTCGGCCAGCGTTTCACGAAGCGCCGGTCCGAAATTGGTGCCCATTCCGCTGACCCTGCCGCTGTCGGTCAGGCTGGGCTTGGTGACGCCTCGCACATAGGCGTAGACGAGCGCCGGTTCGGGGAACCAGCGGGCGTCGCGGTCCAGCCAGAACACGCGCGGCACCGGGACCAAGCCGTTGAAGGCCTGAAGCAGTTCGAATTCGCGCAGTCGACTGGTGGTGTTGGACCCCTCGCTCGGATCCATCCGGACGACCATGTCCTCCTTCCGGACCTGTCCATGGTCATCCCGCCACTCCAGGGTGAAGCCGAGTTGGATCTTGGAGACGCCACCCGTGAACCAGCGCTGTCCGGAGATGGTAAACTCCTCAATGCCCAGATCAGTGAGCATGTTGACCATGCATGTGTTGAGCTCATCGACCGTGATGCGCTGATAGGCCGGCCCTGCCCGACGCCGCATCTTGCGAGTGAAGAGCGCGTCGACCTCCGGTTCGACTGGAAAGCGGCGGCGCATTTCCGCGATGAATTCCTCTGTCGGCCGGTCGCCCAAGGCGAACCTGTCCACCGCGGCGGTGACCTCGGCAATGTTGCCGCCGGGGGCCGAGATCAACGGCGCAGGCCTTGCCGCACTGCGATTAAAAGCATCTCCGTGTGCCATATACCCTCCCAGATAATGCGTCCCTACCCAAAACCCCGCGATTTCGGGAATGATTTCTAGTTTTTGCAGATTTAATAGCACTAGTAAAGTATATTAATTATATGCTAGAGATCAGTATGCTGCACGCGGCAGCAGGTCGCGGTCGTGCGCCTTGGCTGCCACGGTTGGAACGGAATGGAACGGCGGCTGCCGGAATGGGCCGAACTTTGGCGCCGTCTCAGGGCCGAGGGTTTCCGTAGCGGTCTTCGGGTCGTCGGAGAATGGGCGACACGCCAGCGCCGCGCCGAGCAGCCTGTGTCAAACGGCACAGGCAAGTCACCACCTGCGCGCGGGATTGCCCGGCTCATGACCATTGGTCGGGATCACCTCCAGAGCCGATGCGGTTCAGGTTGCGCGGATCGAAGCAGCGATGCCAGCCTTGGCGGTCGCCCGGGGCGCTCACCGACTGCCTCACGGACATGGTGCGCCACCGCCGCGAGGATGTCTTGGCCGGCTGGCTCGCCGAGACGGAAGACAGCATGATCGCTTCCGCCTCGGTTAGGCTGCTGCCGCTCCGGGCATTGGCAAGTTGAAGTAGGCCTGATCGGAGCGTTTCCCGTCAAGCGATGAATGCGGGCGACGGCTGTTGTAGAAGTTCAGATAGCGGCCGATCCCGGCGCGGGCCTCGGACACGCTGGCGTAGGCCCGCAGGTAGACCTCCTCGTATTTGATGGTTCGCCACAGGCGCTCGACGAAGACGTTGTCACGCCAGGCCCCCTTGCCGTCCATGCTGATCTTGATTTCGCGCGCGGCCAGCACCTTGATGAAGTCTGTCGAGGTGAACTGGCTGCCCTGGTCCGTGTTGAAGATCTCGGCGTGCCGTGTCGCGCCAGCGCTTCCTCCACAGCCTCTATACAGAAGTCGGCTCCAATGTGATCGACACCCGCCATGCCAGGACGCGCCGCGTGAACCAGTCCAGCACGGCCGCAAGGTAGATGAAGCCCGGAAAATCCACTTATCCCGGCTGTTCAGATTTCCGCAGCCACCTCTGAGGGGCAAATCAATCGGCTGAAAACCCTCAAGCGCCAGATGTGTGCGTCTGTCGCCGATACTCCTTGATGGTCCGCCAGGTGTGTGGAAATCCTCGCAACCTGGTTGGGGGAACTCGGCCCCGGGTGGGCTGCTTCGGACATTCTGACAGAAGGCACCCCCAACCCCGTTGCTATGGGGGTGCAGGCAGTGCCGGCGACGTGGGACTGCCAAACCCTTCAGCGATCAGCACGTAGGTCGCGCTGGACCGGACGGTGATCGCCTTTCCGGCCGACGTTCGGGATATCCGGCAAGCAGGATGCGGCGTCTCAATCGGCCGGCCGCCCCGCGCCCGGCGAGTGATGCCGGCCGATGGGTAGCATCATCGGTCGGCCCGAGATCGGGTCGGCCATGATCCGGCTCTCGAGCCCGAAGACCGCGCGCACCATCTCGGCCGTCAGCACCTCGGCGGGCGGGCCTTGGCGGAAAACACCGCCGTCCTTGACCGCAATCAGCGCATCGGCATAGCGCGCGGCCAGGTTCAGGTCGTGCAGCACCATGGCGACCGTGGTGCCGCGCGTCCGGTTCAGATCGACGAGCAGGTCCAGCACCTCGACCTGGTGGCTGATGTCGAGGAAGGTCGTCGGCTCGTCGAGCAGCAAGAGCTCGGTCTCTTGCGCCAGGGCCATGGCGATCCAGACGCGCTGGCGCTGGCCGCCCGACAGCTCGTCCACCGGGCGCTCGGCCAGGTCTGCGGTCTGGGTCGCGTCCAGCGCATTGGCGACGGCGGCGTCGTCCCCGACCCCCCAGCGCGACAGCAGCCCGTGATGCGGATGGCGGCCGCGCGCCACCAGTTCGGCCACGGTGATGCCCTCGGGCGCGATGGGCGATTGCGGCAAAAGACCGAGCTGGCGGGCCAGCGCGCGGGGCGCGATGCGGTGGATGTCACGGCCGTCCAGCACCACCCTACCGGCGCGCGGCACCAGCAGGCGCGACAGGCTGCGCAGCAGCGTGGACTTGCCGCAGGCATTCGCGCCGACGATGGCGGTGATCTGTCCCGGCGCGATGGTCAGGCTGAGATCGCGCAAGACCGTGCCCTCGCCATAGCCGGCGCTCAGTGCCTGGGCCTGCAAGACGTGTCGACTGGTCACAATGCGCCTCCGCTGCGGTTCATCCGGATGATGAGATGGATCAGGTAGGGCGCGCCGAGCGCCCCGGTGACGACGCCGACCGGATAGCGCCCGGGCAGCAGGAACTGGCCGCAATAGTCGCCGATCAGCACCAGCGCCGCCCCGACCAGGGCCGAGGGCAGCAGCAGCGACCCGCCCACGCCGACGACCCGCGCGGCGATGGGGCCGGACAGGAAGGCCACGAAGGCGATGGGCCCGGTAACGGCGGTCGCGACCGCGATCATGCCGGTAGCGCAGATGATGACGAGGGCGCGGGTCGGCCCGACGCGCACGCCAAGCGCGGCGGCCATGTCCTCGCCCATGCGCAGCGCCTCGAGGTCGCGGGCGCGCGCCAGCAGCAGGCCGCCTCCCAGCGCCAGTGCCAGGGCCAGCGGCACGGTCTGCGCGGTCTGGGCACCGTTCACGCTGCCCGAAAGCCAGCGCAGCGCCAGCTGCAAGTCCCAGGCCGGCGCCCGCGACAGGGCATAGGCGATCATGCTGTTCAGCATCGCGGCGACCCCGATGCCGATCAGGATCAGCCGGGTGCCGGCAACGCCGCCGCGCCAGGACAGGCCATAGATCGCCAGCGCCACCGCCAGCCCCGCCGCTACCGCCAGGGCCGAGACGACGGGTCCGCCGAGCCCCAGCACGATGATCGCCAGCACGGCGGCGGCGCTGGCGCCGGTGCTGATGCCGATGATGTCGGGGCTGGCCAGCGCATTGCGCAGCATGATCTGGAAGGACACCCCGCCCATGCCGAAGGCCGCCCCGGCGAGCGTCGCCATCAGCGCGCGCGGCAGCCGCAGCTTGCCGACCGTGAAGCTCGCGCCCGCCACCTCCTGCCCGGCCAGCACTCGCAGCACGTCCAGGGGTGGGGTCAGGCTTTGCCCCCAGACCAGCGACAGTGCGAACAGCGCCGCGATCAGCAGCACCAGCGCCGCGATGACCCGCCGGCGGCGCGACTGGCGCAGCCGGCGGGCGGCTTGGATGCGGTCTTGCGTCGTCATGGCCTAAAGCTCGCGCAGTTTCTGGCGGCGCACGATCCAGATGAAGAAGGGCGCGCCCAGGAAAGCGGTGACGACGCCCACGTCCAGCTCTCCGGGACGCGAGACGATGCGGCCGACCACGTCCGACGCCAGAAGCAGCGCCGCCCCGGCCAGCGCCGAGAAGGGCAGGAGCCAGCGGTGATCCGTGCCGACCAGCGCGCGGCAGAAATGCGGCACGACCAGCCCGACGAAGCCGATCGGCCCGCAAACCGCCGTGGTCGCGCCGCAAAGCAGCACCGCGGCAAGGCCGGCGACGGCGCGGGTGCGGGTGACGTTCTCGCCCAAACCGGCCGCCAGTTCGTCCCCCAGCGCCAGCGCGTTCAGCCGCCGCCCCCATAGCAGCGCGATCGCCAGCCCCGGCGCAAGGAAGGGCAGCACCGGCAGGATGCGCGCGAAGGTAGCGCCGCCGATGCCGCCGATCTGCCAGGCCTGGATGCCGCCGGCGATGTCGTTTCGCGGCAGGACGATGGCGATCACCAGCGACGAGAACGCCACCGAGGTTGCCGCCCCGGCCAGGGCCAGCTTCAGGGGAGTCGCGCCGCCGCGCCCCAGCGAGGCGATGGCATAGACGAAGACCGCCGCCAGCCCGGCGCCCAGGATCGCGGTCCAGATATAGCTGCTGGCCGCGCTGATCGAGAACCAGGCCACGCCGATCACCACCGCCAGCGCCGCGCCCATATTGATGCCCAGGATCCCCGGATCGGCCAGCGGGTTGCGGGTGACGCCTTGCAGCAGCGCGCCCGCAAGCCCCAGCGCGGCGCCGGCGAGCAGCCCCAGCACGGTGCGCGGGATACGCGCGGCGACCGCCGCCTGGGCGATGCCGTCGCTGCGGCCAAGAAGCCCCGCCGCGATGTCGGCCCAGCCCACGGCCCGCGTGCCGACCGCGACCGAGGCCAGGCAAAGCCCCAGCACCAGCAGCGCGCAAAGCGCCAGGGCCAGCGGCTTGCCGCCCGCGCGGCTGCGCATGTCGGCGGCGGCGATCATTCCGCCTTCGTGCCCGCTCCGGCCAGCAGGGCGACGTAATCGTCCAGCACCCAGGGGATCGACAGCGGCGTCGGGTTGGCCGCCGTGCCCAGCGGGTCACTGCCCAGAAGCACCAGCGCGTCGCGTCGCACTGCCGGCATGTGCGACAGCAGCGGATCGGCCTTGACCGCGTCCAGCAGGGCCTGCCCGCCATAGGTCACGATGATGTCCACGTCGTCGAAATCGTCGACGCGCTCGGCGCTGACCTGGCCGGCGAAACCGCCACCCTGCGAGGCGTCGGTCACGCTTTTCGGCGCCGTCAGCCCGAGGTCGGCGAAGAACTGAACCCGCGTGTCCTGCGTGGTGTAGAAATTGATCGTGCTGAGGTTGGTCGCGTCGAGATGGGTCACGAACATCGCCGACTTGCCGGCAAGGCCGGGGTGGCGGGCGACGGCCTGGGCGATCTGGGCCTCGATCCGGGCGATCAGCGCCTCGCCCTCGGCCGAGAGGCCCAGGCCCTTGCTGTTCAGCCGGATCATGTCGCGCCAGTTGGTGCCCCATGCTGTGCCGGGATAGGCGACCACCGGGGCGATCTGGCTCAGCGTATCGTAGTCGGCCTGCGTCAGACCGGAATAGGCGGCAAGGATCACATCGGGCTGCACCGCCGCCACCGCCTCGAAGTCGATGCCGTCGCCCTCGTCGAACAGAACCGGGGGAGCGGCGCCCAGTTCCCTGAGCCTTTCGTCGATCCAGGGCAGGATGCCGTCGCCGTCATCGTCGCCGAAATCCGCCCGGGCAAAGCCGACGGGCACGACGCCCAAAGCCAGCGGAACCTCTTGATTGGCCCATGACACCGTGGCGACGCGCACCGGCCTGGCTGGAATTACGGTCGTGCCGAAGGCGTGTTCGACGCTCACGGGAAAACTGTCCTCGGCCCAGGCCGCGCCATCCGTGGCGGCGACAAGGGCAAGGGTGGCCAGCACCGCGCGGACGGGGCCGGAAAGGGCGCGCAGGAAGGGCAAGCTTTTGCTCCTCTGTCTCGAGAGGCCCGGCCCCGCGCGGATCGCGCGCGGGGCCGGGCTCGCATGGTTTACCAGCGGCGGGTCAGCGTGGCGCTGATCTCGCGGCCGGGGTTGTAGTAGTCAGCGGTGCCGGTGCCGACAACATGCTGTTCATCGAGCAGGTTGCTGACATGCAGGGTCAGGTCGGTCCCGGGCTGCACCGCATAGCTGAAGGCCAGGTCCAGCAGCGTGGTCGCCTTACTCTTGCCGCCGGTATTGGCCAGGTTGAAGTAATACGACCCGACATAGCGCGCGCCCAACCCGAAGGTCATGTCGCCGCGCGCACCGGCGCCCGGCACCGTGTAATTCACCCAGGCCGAGGCCAGGTGGTTCGGGACCACGGCGAACTGCTTGCCCTTGGAGGTCGGATCGTTCACGACTTCCGAATCCAGATAGGAATACGAGCCCAGCAGGCTGAGGTTCTCGGCGATTTCCGCCTTGCCCTCGATGTCGAAGCCGCGCACACGGGTTTCCCCGATCGTCCGGCGGATGATGTTGCCATCGTCCTGCACCTCGGCCACGGTGATGTTCTGCTGCGTCAGGTCATAGATCGCGGCCGAGACCAGCGCATTGGTGCCCGCGGGCTGGTATTTCACGCCGATCTCGTATTGCTCGCCGCGTTTCGGCTCGACACCGATCGAGGGCGGCGCGACCGATTCCACATAGCTGACATAGGCCGAGATTTCCGGCGTGACCTTGTAGGTCAGCGCCCCGCGCCACGAGGTTTCCGAGAAATCGTCGCTGTCGTCGTTGCTGGACAGATCCAGCCAGTCGTGACGCATGCCGACGGTGGCGACGATGCGGTCGTCGAAGGACAGGTTCTGCGTCACAAAGGCCGATTTGGCCCGATAATCCCTCTTGGTGGTGCTGTAGACGTTCAGTGGCGAGGGGATCCCGGTATAGACCGGGTTGGCGATGTCGATGGGCGAGGCAACACCGTAATAGCTGGTCTCGTCGGTCGAGGCGTTGCGGAACTCCAGCCCGGCCAGCGTGCTGCTGTCGAATCGCCCGAAGCTGGTGTCGTATTTCAGGATCGCGTTGCCGATCAACTCGTGACCGCTGGAATCCTGGCCATAGTAATAGCGCGCCAGCGTGGTTCCGGTGCGGCCGGCATAGTCGTAGAGATAGACATAGCCGAAGTCATCCTCGAGATCGCTGTAGCGCAGGTTCGCCTGCAGGCTCAGGCCGTTGCCGAAGTCATGCGACAGCAGCGCCGTGATGCTCTTGCGATCGACGTCGTGGTCGTTGTAATCCGGCTCGCCAAAGAAATCGCCGCGGTCGTATTCGTGGTCCAGCGGATAGCCGCCGCTGTTCGGGGTGCCGTCGCGCTTGAGATAGTCCAGCACCACGTCAAGCCGGGTGTCGGGCGTGATCTCCCAGGCCAGGCCGGCCATCACGAAGGTCTCGTCGTCGCGGGAATAGTTGTATTCCAGGTCACTCTTCTGCACCTTGGCGGTGAAGCGATAAGCCAACGTGCCCTCGGCGTTCAGCGTGTCGCCGAAATCGACCGTGACCGCCTTGTGGTCGAACGAGCCGAAGGTCAGCCCGGCCGAGCCGAAGCGCTCGAAACGCGGCGTCTTGGTGACGAAATTGACCGAGCCGCCGGGGTCGGCCATGCCGAACAGCGTCGAGTTCGCGCCGCGCAGCACCTCGACCCGCTCATAGGCGAAGGGCTCTTCGCGCACGCCGCGCATCGAACCCAGCGTCAGCCCGTCGCGATACGTCGTCGCCTGATAGCCGCGCACCAGATAATAGTCGTTGCGGTCGTCGCTGCCGTAATAGTCGGTGACGATGCCGGCGGAATAGGACAGCACCTCCTCGACCGTCTGGGCGTCGCGGTCCTCGATCTCCTTCGAGGTGATGACCGAGACCGAGGCCGGCGTGTCGAGGATACTGGTCGCGACCTTGCCGCCGACCCAGAGTTCCTCGGCGACGATCGAACCGGCGTCGTCGTCGGCTTGGGCGCCCGCGGTGATGGTAACGGGGTTCAGCCGGATCGTGGCGGCGCTTTCCTCGCCGGCATCCTGGGCAAGGGCGGGGCCGGCAAGCAAAATCGCGGTTCCCGACCAGAGCAGGGACCGCGCGGCGTGACGGTACAGGGGTTTGGTTCGGCCGGAGCCGGTTCGTTGCACAGCCATGAGGCACTCCTGTAATACAATTACTGCTGGCAATGCTGAACTGGCTGGCTTCCAATCGCGAAAGGCTGGCTTGGTCGTTTACCGCAAGCTGCGCCGGTAACCGCTTTCGCGACCTCCGTCTTGAAGAATACCTTGGTCTTTGTCCAAAACTGCTGGCCGGCGCGGTGATTGATCGTCCCTGTGCTATTTCCGCAACATCGGCTCAAGGCCCGCCTGCTTACGCTGGATGCGTCGCCAGGCGGCCGGCGGCAGACCGCAGCTCCGGCGAAAGACGCGGGTCAGGTGCGCCTGATCGGAAAAGCCCAACTGCGCGGCGATGTCGGACAGGCGCAGTTCCGAGTCCAGCAAAAGCGCCCGCGCCCGAGCGATACGCTCGTCCAACTGCCATTGCAGCGGCGTCGTGCCGGTGGTGCGCTTGAAGACATGGGCGAACCAGCCTTCCGACAGTCCCAGACTCTCGGCCATCTCGGCCACGCTCAGCTTGCGGTCAGGGCTTTGTGCCAGCCGCGCCTGCAGCAGATCCATTTGCGCCGCCGTCAGGCCCGGAGGCGCTTCCTCTTCCTCGGCGGCGATGTCCAGCAGGTAGCTGAAAATGCTGCCGACCAGATTCTCGGCATAGACGCCGTGCCTGCTGGGACGGTCGATTTCATCGACCAGAAGGCAGGCCAGTCCGTCCAGCGCGGCCACGTCCTGGATCTCGGCCGGGCGGCGCATGGCGGCCAAAGCCTCGGACCGGCCCAGCGAAGGGGTCAGGAAGCGCAGCAGCCGGTCCTGATGCACATGCAAATCCAGATGCGCGAAGCTGTGGCGCGCGGTGAAGCCGGTCCACATCGGCATGCCGGCCGGCACATAGATCGCCCGAGCCATCGGCCGGCAGTGCTGCCCGATACCCCCGTCCCGGTTCGAGATCCGGATCTGTGCCGAGACATCGTTGAGGAAAAAGACGATCCGGGGATCGGGCGACAGGTAGTAGCCGCTGGCGCCGGGCTGGCCATCGGCCTGCCAATGGACGCTGACAAGCCCTTCCAGGCCACGCCACTGCACAGGCGTCGTCGCCTGGATGCCTTGGGTGTAGCAGGTCATGGAATGACGATAGCTCATCGCGCGGCCGGCTTTCTCTGGATATGGCAAGGGGTGAGGCTGGGCCGGACCGGACCTGGCGCCGGCCAGTCTAGTCGGCCCGAGACGATGCGTCCAGCGCCGAGAACCGGCGCTGCCCGTGATGCCGGCGGCACCGGCGACCGAGCATCTGCGGGCAGCACGGGTGGAAGGGGACGGGTTGGCCGCATCTCGAAGGTTGACCAGACGGACGTCGTATTCGGGGCCGTTATCGACTCTGATTGCCAGAGGCTTTCCACGCCATTCGATGATCTGGTTCAGCGAACACACGACCCGTTCGGCGGGCAGCGAGAAGTCAACCTCGATGCCCAGCCCCTCGCGGTTGAAATCGTCCGGCACATTTGGCGCCCATCCGCCAACCGGTCCGCCATGAAGTCCATCGGCCAGCTCAGATCGGCGGCCGCCGGCACGGCGAGTTCCTTGAGCTTGCCAGAGCGATGTATGGAGTCGCCATCCAGAAGATCAAGGTTGTTTCGACCAGCAGCCGCACACGGCTGACGGCCAGACAGCACAGCGAGCCAGGGTCAGCGCCCCGCACCGGCGTCATCGCCCCGCTCACAGGTGCGGGCGGGACGACTCAGGGATGTCAGCCCTTCTGCGAGGCGAAGGTCGCGCGATATTGCGACTGGCGTTCCAGCATCCAGCCCGGGTATTCGGCGGGCAGCCTCGTCACGCCGTCGAGCGCGGCCAGATCCTCGGCAGTCAGCGCCACCTCGGTCGAGCGGATATTGTCCTGCAACTGGTCGATCCGCTTGGCCCCTACGATCACGCTGGTCACCACCGGCTGATGCAGCAGCCAGGCCAGCGCCACCTGCGCCACCGTGTAGGTCTTGGCCGATGCGATCTCGCGCATCACGGCGATGGCGGCATCGCCGCGTGCCAGATCGACCGGCGGGAAATCGAAGCTCGCCCGGCGGCCGTCGTTCGCGGTACTGCTGAGCGGGCAACAGATGCGGCGGCTTCAGCTGTTCTTTCCCAAGGCGCGAGGTCGCGCGCGATCCGACGACTGCGAGGTGTTGAGCGGGATCATCCACGTCAAGCGGTATGGGCTGCGATGGCAGGATGCGCCCCGGGCTACGGTCCCTACAAGATCCTGTACAACCGGTTTGCTCACTGGTCCCGGATGGGCATTTCGCCCGGATATTTCAGAAACTGGCGCAGCCCGGCGGCCATGCGAGGCAATCATCGAAACCCAGAGCGGGCGCGAGATCGGGGCGTGTGGCCAGGACCGCGGCCCATCCGGCGAGATCGGCTGGGCCGGGCGGGTGAAGCCCTGTTCCGCCCGGTAGTGCAGCAGGTCCATCCGGGACTTGCCGACGGTTCGGGTAATGCTGGCCTCGCTTGATCCCTTCCAGTTCTGTGCCGCCGGAGTCGGCCGGTGGTTTGGCAGGGCCTTTGCAATGCCCAGCGCTTCCGCCTTCCGCGTGAAGTCGCTGTTCCCGGCCGGGTTGTAGCTGCCGGTGCCGGGATGCAGGCTCAACGGTTGGGCCAGGATGAAGACGCGCAGCCGCTCGTGCGGCGCGCCGACCTCTGCCGCTGAAAACAGGTCCGCCGCAGGCGTGTAGCCCGATCCCCAAAGCTCTCGCAGGACGGTTTCAAGCCCGAGGGTGACGTGCCCGGCGACGTTTTCGAGGAAGATCCATTCCGGACGGCATTCACCGATGACGCGGGCGACGTCAGGCCAGAGGTGCCGGGGATCTTCGGCGCCGCCGCGCTTTCGGCCGCGCTGAACGGCTGGCAGGGATATCCGGCGAGGGCAGTGTCAAAGGCACCACGGGAGGGGCGGGCGTCGAAGCTGCGCAGGTCGGTCCGGTGCTTCACATCGACAGCGGCGTTCAAGTCCTACGTTGACAGCCTGAATGCGCCGAATGCCGGCCTTGCAGCGGAGTAGCGACACGACGGCGCTCTGTCGGCACCGCTTTTCAGGGGGGCCTCGATGAACATTGACCAGTGTTGACAAGAATTTGGAACTCAAAAGCCGAGCATTCCGCTCGTCCTTCCCTGCCCAAACATGGGTGTTCCGCTCTTCGGAAACAACTCGGCGCAGGAGCATTACCCTCACTGCCTGACTGATGACGGCATCGATAAACTGAAAGACATGCTCAGGGATGCGCGCATCGCCATCGAAACCTGGCACGGGTTCCACAACGACTTTGTCGATGACCAGAAAATCTGCATCAAGGCACACATGGTCGACCGCAGCTGGTCGGGTCTTACGCGGAGTTGATAGAAGCCGGCGGTGCGCCTTACCGGCAGACGATTGGAGGCCGGGAGTTCTGGTATCTGAAGATGCCCATGGTGAATGGCATCAGGAAGAAAGACCGCTACTTGGGGCCGGACAGCGCCGAGGTTCAGGCTCGATTGCATTAGCATCATGACCTGAAAGCCGTGCGCGGCGAGCGCGTCGCCATGATCCGATCCCTGCGTGCGGCCCGGCTGCCCGGCCCGGATCCGCTCTCTGGAAAAATCATGTCGACGTTGGCAGAGGCCGGGGCCTTCCGGCTGCGGGCCGTGGTCGTGGGCTCGGCTGCATTTCAGACCTATCCGCCGATGCTGGGGGTGCGTTTCGATAACGCGGCGGGCCAGACCGGGGACCTCGACATAGCGCAATTCCACTCGATTTCGCTGGCGGTGGACGATGCCATCGAGCAAGATCTCCTTACCACCCTCCAGACGGCAGATGATCGGTTCAGGGCGATACCGTTGCCCATGAATGGGAGGCGGACCCTGCGATACGCCATCCGGGTGGGAAGCCAGGCGGAATTCGCCGTCGACCTTCTGTGCCCGCTGCGTGGGCCGGAGCGCGGAAGCATCGCCCAGTTGAAAACGATGAAGGGCGATGCCCAGCTTTTGCGCTACCTCGACTTCCTGATCTACGGCGAGATCAACGCGGTCGCCCTTTACGGGCTGGGCGTACCGATCAATGTGCCGGCACCGGAGCGCTACGCGGTCCACAAGCTGATCGTTTCCCGGATGAGGATCGAGACGGCCGAGAGCCTGGCGGAGGCCCGGAAGGACATCCGTCAGGCAGAGGCCCTCCTCGAGGTGTTGCTGGAGGATCGCCCTTATGAGCTGGAGGCGGTCTGGACCGAGGCGATGGAACAGGGGCCGAGCTGGAGAGGCAAGCTCCTTGAAGGGGTTGCCATGCTGCAAAAAATCGGTGATCAAGGCGATGCAAGAGCGGATGAAGCTCCAGCTGAGTTGAGCCGAGCTTTGCTTATAGACAAAAAATGTATCGTCTATAAGGTAGTCTGTCTCGCGCCGTGCGCACGCTATCGCTTTTCTTGGTCAGTGTGCTTCCGCCCCGGCAGCGCTGCAAAGGCCGCCTGCGCGGCCATGCACCCCGCCTCGATCTCGCAAGTTGCGAAATCGCCGATGATCCCCAGGTCGTCCTCGCCGTCGACCAACCGGGCAAGCATGCGACGCCTTCGGCCCGGCTTCTTTCGGAAGCCCCTGCGGCACATCCCCAGAAATATAACAATGTGACATATTTCTTCGCGACCATGCGATGATATGCCTGCCCGCCCCGCGATAGAGTGATCGGTGTCAGGAAAAGCCGCCCGGCGACGGGGCGCGCTTGCCGCAGCGGATCGGCCAGAGGAGGGCCGGACCCGCAACGGAATGCGGCGGATCATGGGAGGGCAGGCAATGCTCAACAGACGGACCTTCATCGCCTCGGGCGCGGCACTGGCGGGGCTGGGACTGGCGCGGCCGGCGCTGGCGCAAGGCAAGGCGATCAGGATCGGCTATGTCAGCCCGCAGACCGGCCCGCTCTCGGCCTTTTCGGCCGCGGACGACTTCATGGTCCGGCAGTTCCTGGCCAGCGCGCCGGGACTCGGCATCGAGGCCGAGGTCATCGTCAAGGACAGCCAGTCCAACCCCAACCGCGCCGCCGAGGTGGCGCGCGAACTGATCAGCCGCGACGAGGTGAACCTGATCCTGGTCGCCTCGACCCCCGAGACCACCAACCCGGTCTGCAGCGTGGCGGAATCCGAGGAGATCCCGGTGATCTCCAGCGTCGCGCCCTGGCAGCCCTGGTTCATCGGCCAGCAGGGCAATCCGGCCGACCCGGAAAGCTGGCAGGAATTCGACTATGTCTATCACTTCTTCTGGGGGCTCGAGGATAATGTCCGGGTCTTCATGAACATGTGGGATGCGGTGCAGACCAACAGATCTGTCGGCGCGCTCTGGCCCAACGACAGCGACGGCAATGCCTGGGCCTCGGAGGTGGGCATGCCGCCGGCGCTGGCCGAGGCCGGCTATCGGCTGACCGATCCGGGCCGCTACCAGAACCTGACCGACGATTTCAGCGCCCAGATCAATGCCTTCAAGCAGGCGCAGGCCGAGATCCTGGTCGGCATCCCGATCCCGCCGGATTTCACCACCTTCTGGACCCAGGCCCGGCAGCAGGGCTACCGGCCCAAGCTGGTCTCGGTCGCCAAGGCGCTGCTGTTTCCCGAAAGCGTCGCCGCGCTTGGCGAGTTGGGCGACAACCTGACCGCCGAAGTCTGGTGGTCGCCGCGGCACCCGTTCCGCTCGTCCCTGACCGGGCAGAGCGCGGGCGAACTGGCCGCCGATTTCGAGGCCGCGGCCAAGCGGCAATGGACCCAGCCCGCCGGCTTCGTCCATGCGCTGTTCGAGGTCGCCGCCGACGCCATCCGCCGCACCGACGACCCGACCGACGGCGATGCGCTGGCCGAATCCATCGCCGTCACCGACCTGCAGACCGTGGTCGGCCGCGTCGCCTGGGGGCAGGAGAACGTGCCCGAATTCGCCCGCAGGAACGTCGCCAAGACGCCGCTGGTCGGCGGGCAATGGCGCCGCAAGGAGGACGGCAGCTTCGACCTGGTGATCGTCGAGAACGCGCTGGCGCCCGAGATCCCGCTGGGCGACAGCATCCGGACGCTGGCATGATGGCGCTGCTTTCGCTGCAATCCGTGTCGAAAAGCTTCGGCGCGCTGAAAGTCACCGACGATGTCAGCTTCGATCTGCAACCGGGCGAGGCGCTTGGCATCATCGGCCCGAACGGCGCCGGGAAATCGACGCTGTTCAACCTGATCACCGGCAATCTGCGGCCGGATGCCGGGCAGATCCTGCTGGACGGGCGCGATGTCAGCGCCGATTCGGTCATGGCGCGCTGTGCGGCGGGCATCGGCCGCTCGTTCCAGATCCCGCAGCCCTTCGGCCATCTGTCGGTCTATGAAAACCTGCTGGTCGCGGCGCGCTTCGGCGGCGGGCTGGCGGCGGCCGAGGCGCCGGAGTTCTGCATGGACATCCTGCGCCGCACCGGGCTGGCCGGTGCCGCCGACAATCCCGCGGGCGGGTTGCCGCTGCTCAGCCGCAAGCGGCTGGAGCTGGCCCGCGCCATGGCCACGCGGCCGCGGGTGCTGCTGCTTGACGAGATCGCCGGCGGGCTGACCGATGCCGAATGCGTCGAGCTGGTCGCCACCATCCGCGCCATCCATGCCGAGGGCACCGCCATCGTCTGGATCGAGCATGTGCTGCATGCGCTGAACAGCGTGGTCGGCCGGCTGATCGTGCTGAATTTCGGCCGGCTGCTGATGGTCGGCGACGTCAGGACGGTGATGAACTCGGCCGAGGTGCGCGAGATCTACCTGGGGGCCGAGGTATGAGCGGACCCATCCTGTCGGTTTCCGGCCTGACCGCGCATTACGGCGATTTCCAGGCGCTGTTCGGCGTCGACGTGACGCTGCAGCAGGGCGAGGTCTTGGCCATCATCGGCGCCAACGGCGCCGGCAAGACCACCCTGATGCGGGCGATCACCGGCATCGCCCGCGTCAGCGCCGGCCGCGTCCGGCTGGACGGGCGCGACATCACCGGAACCCCGGCGCCCGACATCCTGATGGCCGGCATCGCCATGGTGCCCGAGGGGCGGCGGCTCTTCCCCTCGCTCAGCGTCGAGGAGAACCTGCTGATCGGCGCCCATGCGCGCCGCACCCAGGGGCACTGGAACCTCGAAAGCGTCTATCGCCTGTTTCCCATCCTGCGCGAGCGGCGCGACCATCCCGGCACGGCGCTGTCGGGCGGCCAGCAGCAGATGGTGGCCATCGGCCGGGCGCTGATGTCCAACCCGCGCGTGCTGCTTTGCGATGAGCTCAGCCTCGGCCTCGCCCCGGTGGTAATCCGCGAGATCTATGCCGCCTTCCCCGAGATCCGCGCCAGCGGCGCCTCGATCGTGGTGATCGAGCAGGACGTGGGCCAGGCGCTGAAGGTGGCCGATCACGTGCATTGCATGATGGAGGGCCGCATCACCCTGTCCGGCCGGCCGGGCGAGCTGTCGCGCGACGCCATCCACGACGCCTATTTCGGAGCGACCCACTGATGTTTTCGCTGGATACGATCGTGCAGGGCCTGCTGCTGGGCGGCCTCTATGCGCTTTTCGCCGCCGGGCTCAGCCTGGTCTTCGGCATCATGCGGCTGGTGAACCTGGCACATGGCGACCTGATCGTGCTGGGCGCCTATCTGATCCTCGGCCTGGGCACGGTGACGGGCATGAACCCCTTTGTCGCGGCGCTGATCGCCATGCCGCTGATGTTCGCGCTGGGATGGCTCTTGCAGACCCGGCTGCTGAACCGGGTGCTGGGCGAGGACATCCTGCCGCCGCTGCTGGTCACCTTCGGGCTGTCGGTGGTGATCCAGAACGGGCTGCTTGCCGCCTTCACCGCCGACAGCCGCAAGCTGGCGGCGGGGCCGGTCGAATCCGCCTCGGTCGTGATCGGGCCGGTGCATATGGGCGTCATGCCGGTGATGACGCTGGCCACGGCGGTCGCGGTCATCCTGGCGCTGAACCTGCTGTTCTATCGCACCGCGCTGGGACGCGCCTTCCGCGCCACCTCGGACGATGCGGTGACGGCGCAGCTGATGGGCATCCGGCCGCAGCGCATCTTCGCCATGGCCACCGGCATCGCCCTGGTCGTCGCCGCCATCGCCGCGCTCTACCTGGGCACGCGGGCGAATTTCGACCCCTCGATCGGGCCGGCGCGGTTGCTCTATGCCTTCGAGGCGGTGATCATCGGCGGGCTGGGCAGCCTCTGGGGCACCTTGGCCGGAGGCGTGGTGATCGGCCTTGCCCAGACCATGGGCGCGGCGATCAACCCGGAATGGCAGATCCTGGCCGGGCATATCGCCTTCGTGCTGATCCTGATGGTCCGCCCGCGCGGGCTGTTCCCCCGGGCCATCGACTGAAAAGGGCGCCATGATGAAAACCACCTTTCCCGCATATCGCCCCCTGGCCCTCGCCATCCTTTGCGCAGCCGCCCTGGCGCTGGTGCCGCTGATCGGCCCGCGCGCCGTGGTGCAGGACCTGTTCGGCATCCTCTGCCTGCTGGTGCTGGCGCTGAACTGGAACATGCTGGCGGGCTTTGCCGGGCTGGTCTCGGTCGGGCAGCAGGCCTTCGTCGGCATCGGCGCCTATACCATGTTCGCCGCCGTCATCCTGTTCGGGCTGGACCCGCTGGCCGGCGTGCTGCTGGGCGGGCTGGTCGCCATGGCGCTGGCCGTGCCGGTGGCCTGTTTCGTCTTTCGCCTGAACGGCGCCTATTTCGCCATCGGCACCTGGGTCGCGGCCGAGATCGCCCGGCTGGGCCTGGGCCAGTGGAAGGCGCTCGGCGGCGGCACCGGCACCTCGCTGCCCAAGGGCACCACCCGCGACATGCTGGGCGTCGGGCCGGTCAAGGAATGGCTGGGCGTCTCCAGCGCAGCAGCCAGCGACATCGTGCTTTACTGGCTGGCGCTGGGGCTGGTTCTGGCGACGCTGGGCGTGTCCTGGGCCTTCCTGCGCTCGCGCATGGGACTGGGCCTGCAGGCGATCCGCGACAATGCCATGGCGGCGCGCGCGGTGGGCGTCGATCCGGTGCGGCTCAAGGCGCTGGTCTTTCTGCTGGCCGCCTTCGGCACCGGCCTTTGCGGCGGGCTGCTGTTCATCCAGATCACCCGCATCACCCCGGACGCGGCCTTCTCGCTGCTGGACTGGACCGCCTTCGTGCTGTTCGTGGTGGTGATCGGCGGCATCGGCACCCTGCCCGGCCCCATCGTCGGCGTGGTGGTGTTCTATGCGCTGGAGCGGCTGCTGTCGGATTACGGCAGCGCCTATCTGATCGTGCTGGGCCTGTTCGGCATCGCGGTGATGCTGTTCGCGCGGCGCGGCCTTTGGGGCAGCCTGTCCGGCCGCACCGGGCTGGAATTGCTGCCGCTGGGCCACCGCGCCCCTGCCCCCGCACCGGCCCCCGCCCCCGCACCGGCCATCCGGCCCTGAGATTCACGAAAGGAAGGAAACCATGTCCTATTTCACCGAAGCAGGCTCGGTCGAGACCGTCAACGCCCGCATGGGCGAGACGACCGACGCCCGGCTGGCCGAGGTGATGGCCTGCCTGGTCAAGCACCTGCATGCCTTCGCCAAGGAAATCGCCCTGACCCAGGAGGAATGGGAGATCGGCATCGACTTCCTGACCCGCACCGGCCAGATCTGCTCGGGCGAGCGGCAGGAGTTCATCCTGCTTTCGGACGTGCTGGGCTTTTCCATGCTGGTCGATGCGATCAACAACCGCCGCCCCGAGGGCGCGACCGAAAACACCGTCTTCGGCCCCTTCCATGTCGAGGGCGCGCCGATCCGCGAGATGGGCGCATGCATCAGCCTGGACGGCAAGGGCGAAAGCTGCCTGTTCGAAGGCCGGGTGCTGGACCTGGACGGCAATCCCGTCGAGGGCGCGACCGTCGATGTCTGGTCCGACAATGCCGACGGCTACTATGACGTGCAGCAGCCGGGCATCCAGCCGAAATGGAACAATCGCGGCCGCTTCGTCACCGGGCCGGACGGGCGCTACAGCTTCGTCGGCATCAAGCCGGTCAGCTATCCGATCCCCGATGACGGGCCGGTCGGGCAGATGCTGGGCAAGCTGGGCCGCCATCCCTACCGGCCGGCGCATATGCATTACCTCGTTACCGCGCCGGGCTATCAGCGCGTCGTCACCCATACCTTCGTCGGCGGCGATGCCTATCTGGCCTCGGACGCGGTCTTCGGGGTCAAGAACAGCCTGGTCGCGCCCTATGAGCGCATAGACGGCGAGACCCTCTGGCGCTCGCCCTTCGACTTCATCCTTGTCCCTGCCTGAGCCGATCATGCCCAACGTCAAGATCTATGTCGACGAAACCCGCCTTGGCGCCTGCCGCGAGGCCATCGAGGATGCGCTGCCCCGGCTGCGCGACCTGCTTTGCGACGGGCTGGCGGTCGAGGCCAGCGCCTGCCAGATCGCCGCACTGCCGGTGCTGGGCCTGCCCGACCAGCCGCAGGTGAATGCCGAGCTGCTGATCCTGCCGCGCAGCGGCCGCACGCCGGAGCGGATCCGCGCCGTCGCCGGGACCATGCGGCAGATGCTGGAACAGGCCAGCGGCCTTAATGTCGCGGTGCGGGTGGGCATGCTGGACCCCGAAACCTATCTGGCGCTGAAATAGCCCCTCAGCCGCGCCGGCGCGTCACCTGCTGGTCGTGTTCCATCCGCGCGGTCAGCCGGGCGAATTCCTCGGTCAGGAAGGCGATGAGCTGGCGCATGGCCGGCGGGCCGGGCCGGCCCTCGGGCAAAAGCAGGCCCAATTGCCGCTCGGGGTGGTCGATGCGCAGCGGCAGCGCCTCCATCGGCACGCTGCGGCGCGACAGGAACACCACCGAATAGGGCAGCACGGTCAGCGCGTCCGACCCCGCCATCACCGACTGGATCGAGGCCAGCGTGCCGCCCGAGAAGCTGACGTTGAAATCCTCCTGCCCGATGGATTTCAGCGCCCGTTCCAGGTCGCGGTAAAGCGGGCTGTTGGCCGGCGGCGCAATCCAGGTATAGGGCGCCAGATCGGCCTGGGCGATGGCCTTGCGCCGGGTCAGCGGATGGCCGGCGCGGGCCGCGACCACGTTGCGGCTGGGCAGGACCGGGGTGAAGCTCAGCCCCGGCGGCACCTGGCTGGGATGCAGGGGCAGGATCGCCATGTCCAGGGTGCCGTTGCGCAAGGACGCCTCCAGCGTATCGACATAGCCATAGGACTGGTCGATCTGAACCTCGGGGTGGCGCATCTGGAAATCCGCGATCATGGTCGAGACCACCCCGTCCATAAAGATCGGCGAGCCGCCGACCCGCAGCCGCCCGGCATGGCCCTTGCGGAAGCGCTGGACCAGCAGGCTGGCCTCCTGATTCGCGGCGCGGATGCGGGCGCCGAACCGCGCCAGGCTCAGCCCCAGCTCGGTCGGGCGCAGCGGGCGGCGGCCGGGCTGGAACAGCGGCATGCCGATGCGCTTTTCCAGCAGCGCCATGCTGCGCGAGACCGAGGGCTGCGACTTGCCAAGCGCCTCGGCCCCCTCGGTCAGCCCGCCCTTCTCGACGATCACCGCCAGGATTTCCAGATGTTCGCTGTCTATTTTCATAACTTATTATCATATTATGTTTCGTTCATCCGATCAATATCTGTCTTTGGCCGGTGTAGCTTGCCTAAGACCAGGATCAGGGAGGAAAACCAGTGTCCTTTTTCCGCGAGGAATTCACCGCGCAATGCCCGGCCGTCCGGGTGCGGTTCGGCAGCGGCCTGCGCAACAGCATCGCCGACGAGATCGACGCGCTCGGCGCCCGCCGCGCGCTGATCCTGACCACGCCGCAGCAGGCCGATATGGCCGAGGAATTCGCCGCGCTTTGCGGCGACCGCGTGGCGGGCCGGTTCACCGGGGCGGTCATGCACACGCCGGTCGAGGTTTCGGAACAGGCGACCGACCATGCCCGCAGCATCGGCGCCGACGTGCTGGTCGCGGTGGGCGGCGGCTCGACCACCGGCCTCGGCAAGGCCATCGCGCTGCGCACCGGCCTGCCGCAGATCGTCGTGCCCACCACCTATGCCGGCAGCGAGGCGACGCCGATCCTGGGCCAGACCGAAAACGGGCTGAAGACCACGATCACCGACCGCCGGGTGCAGCCCGAGGTCATCCTCTACGATGCCGAGCTGGTCGCCACCCTGCCGGTGGCGATGACCGTGACCAGCGCGCTCAATGCCATGGCCCATGCCGCCGAGGGGCTTTACGCCCGCGACCGCTCGCCCCTGACCTCGCTGATGGCGGTCGAGGGGCTTCGCGCCTTTCGCGACGCCCTGCCCCGCGTCATCGCCACGCCCGGCGATCTGGCCGCGCGGGGCGAGACGCTGTATGGCGCCTGGCTTTGCGGCTCGGTGCTGGGCCAGGTCGGCATGGCGCTGCACCACAAGCTTTGCCACACGCTGGGCGGCAGCTTCGACCTGCCCCATGCCGAAACCCACGCGGTAATCCTGCCCCATGCCATCGCCTATAACGCGCAGGCGGTGCCCGAACTGCTGGCGCCGGTGGCCGAGCTCTTTGGCGATGCCGATCCGGGCCGGGCGCTGCACCGCTTCGCCCGCGAAAGCGGGGCGCCGCTGGCGCTGCGCGACCTGGGCCTGAAGGAGGCGGACCTGGACCGCGCCGCCGAGATCGCCACCCGCAACCCCTACTGGAACCCGCGCCCGGTCGAGCGCGACGCCCTGCGCCGGCTGCTGGCCGCCGCCTGGGCGGGCGAGGCGCCGGGCCGCTGAGCCACGCCCGCACCGGCAACCCTTTCGACGAAACCCTCTGGGAGGAGAGACCCCGAATGACGGATATAACCACCGATGTGCTGATCATCGGCACCGGCCCGGCCGGCTCGGCCACCGCCGCGCTGCTGTCCAGCTACGGCATCGCCAACATGGCGGTGAACCGCTATCGCTGGCTGGCCAACACGCCCCGCGCCCATATCACCAACCAGCGCACCATGGAGGTGCTGCGCGACCTTGGCCGCGAGGTCGAGGACGAGGCCTATATGTTCGCCACCCATCAGGAGCTGATGGGCGAGAACATCTTCTGCGAAAGCCTGGCCGGAGAGGAAATCGGCCGGCTGAAGGCCTGGGGCAACCATCCGCTGTCCAAGGCCGAGCACCTGATGTCCTCGCCCACCCGGATGAACGACCTGCCGCAGACCTATATGGAGCCCTTGCTGTTCAAGACCGCCTGCTCGCGCGGCACGCAGGGGCGGCTGTCCACCGAATACCTGCGCCACGAGCAGGACGAGACCGGCGTCACCACCACCTGCCGCGACCGGCTGACCGGGCAGGAGATCACCATCCGCTCGAAATACCTGATCGGCGCCGATGGCGGCAAGTCGCTGGTCGCCGAACATGCCGGCCTGCCCTTCGAGGGCAGGATGGGCGTGGGCGGCTCGATGAACATCCTGTTCCGGGCCGACCTGTCGAAATACGTCGCGCACCGGCCCTCGGTGCTGTACTGGGTGATGCAGCCCGGCGCCGATGTCGGTGGCATCGGCATGGGGCTGGTGCGCATGGTGCGGCCCTGGAACGAATGGCTGATCGTCTGGGGCTATGACATCAACGGCCCCGAGCCCGAGGTGACCGAGGAATTCGCCACCGGCGTCGCCCGGCAGTTGGTCGGCGACCCCGAGTTGAAGATCGAGCTTCTGTCCGCCAATACCTGGACGGTGAACAATTTCTACGCCACCCGGACCTCGAACGGGCGGGTGTTCTGCATGGGCGACGCCATCCACCGGCATCCGCCGTCGAACGGGCTGGGCTCGAACACCTCGATCCAGGATGCGTTCAACCTGGCCTGGAAACTTGCCCTGGTGCTGAAGGGCCAGGCGGGCGAGCGGCTGCTGGACAGCTATGACGCCGAACGCGCGCCGGTGGCCCGGCAGATCGTCACCCGCGCCAACCAGTCCATCACCGAGACCGGCCCGATCTTCGCCGCGCTCGGCATGGCCGAGGGGGTGGACCCGGTGCAGATGCAGAAGAACCTGCAGGCCCGCACCGACGGCACGCCCGCGGCCGAGTTGCAGCGCGAGGCGATCCGCAAGGCCATCGCCTTCAAGAAATACGAATTCGACGCGCATGGCGTCGAGATGAACCAGCGCTACCGCTCGGATGCCGTAGTGACCGACGACCAGCTCGAGCCGGACTTCCAGCTCGACCCCGAACTGCATTACCAGCCGACCACCTGGCCGGGCGCCCGCCTGCCGCATGCCTGGCTTTACCGCCACGACGACGGGGCCGAGGTCTCGACGCTGGACCTGTGCGGCCATGGCCGATTCACCCTGCTGACCGGCCTTGGCGGTGAAGCCTGGGCCGAGGCGGCCGGCAAGGTGGCGCGCGACCTGGGCATCGACCTGGTCGCCCATGTCATCGGCCCGCGCCAGGCCCATGTCGATCACAGCGGCGACTGGGCCCGCGCCTCGGAGATCAAGGATAACGGCTGCCTGCTGGTGCGTCCCGACCACCATGTCTGCTGGCGCGCGACCGGCCTTGTTCCCCAGCCCGAGGCCGAACTGTCGCGCGTGCTGCGCCAGGTGCTGGCGCGCTGAGCCCCGACCGCCGGGCGCGTTCCGCAAGGGCGCGCCCGGCGGCGCATCGCCTCGCGGCCTCCCGGCAGCGCATCGCGCTTGATATAACATCGCAACATATTACCCGCCGATCATGTCATGCTGTGTCCGACCCACCTTTGCTAAGGCTGCGATGGGCGAGGAGGCCCGGAACGACAGGCCGGCACCAGCGGCACTGCCCTGCCGGGTCGTTCCTTCGAGAACAGGAGGAGGAGAATTTGATGACGTCGAAAAGACTGGCCACCTTGCCGCGCCTTGCGCTGAGCGTGGCGACGCTGGCCATCGCCCATCCGGCGCTGGCGCAGGGCGCTCGCCCCAACATCGTGCTGATCGTTGTCGATGACATGGGCTATTCGGATCTGGGCGCCTTCGGCGGCGAGATCCCGACGCCGAACCTGGATGCGCTGGTCCAGGACGGCGTGCAGCTGACCAATTTCCACGTCGCGCCGACCTGCTCGCCGACACGGTCCATGCTGATGTCGGGCACCGACAACCATGTCGCCGGCCTGGGCAGCATGGCCGAGGAGATCCTGGACGAGCAGCGCGGCCATCCCGGCTACGAGGGCTATCTGAATGAGCGGGTTATAAGCTTTCCCGAGGTGCTGCGCGACAGCGGCTATCACACCTATATCTCGGGCAAATGGCACCTGGGCGGCAAGGAGGGCCAGCGCCCGAACGCCCGCGGCTTCGAGCGATCCTTCGCCATGATGAACGGCGGCGCGCATCATTTCGACCAGACCGGCATGATCGAGGCGCTGCCCAAGGCGAACTATACCGCCGACGACCAGCCGATCGAGCTGGGCGAGGATTTCACCTATTCGACGGATTACTTCACCACGCAGCTGATCGAGCAGATCGATTCGGCCGCAGACGACGCGCCCTTCTTCGGCTATCTGGCCTATACCGCACCGCATTGGCCCTTGCAGGCCCCGGACGAATCCATCGCGCTGTTCAGGGGCAAATACGACGCCGGCTATGACGCGATCCGCGACGCGCGGCTGGCGCGGATGCGCGAGCTGGGCCTGATCGGCCCCGACGTGCAGCCGAATACCGCCCCCGACCTGTGGCCGCATTGGAACGAGTTCGACGAGGCGCAGCGCGCCACCGAGGCCCGCAAGATGGAGGTCTATGCCGCCATGATCCACGAGGTCGACCAGAATGTCGGCCGCCTTGTCGATCACCTGAAGCAGAAGGGCGAATACGAGGACACCATCTTCATCTTCTTCTCGGACAACGGCGCCGAGGGCCAGCTGCCCGAGAACATCATGGGCGGCCGGAACAAGGAATGGATCGACCGGGCCTTCGACAATTCGTTGGAGAACCTCGGCAAGCAAGGCTCGTATTTCGGTTATGGTCCCAGCTGGGCCTCGGTCAGCCAGACGCCGTTCCGCATGGTCAAGGGCTATACCTACGAGGGCGGCACCCGCTCGCCCGCCTTCATCTCCTATCCCGGCTGGAAGAATGGCGAACGGCTGGACCAGTTCGTGCATGTCACCGACATTGCGCCCACGCTCTTGGACCTGGCCGGCGCCACGCCGCCCGCGCAACGCGACGGCACTGCGCTGGCGCCGATGACCGGCCATTCGTTGCGGCCCTGGCTGGAGGGCCGGGCCGAGACCGCCCGCCCGCAGGACGAGCCGGTCTGCACCGAGCTTTTCGGCCGCGTCTCGGTCTGGAAGGACAGCTGGAAGATGGTGCATAGCAACAAGCCCTGGGGCACCGGCGATTTCGAGCTGTTCGACATCAAGGCCGACCCGGCCGAGAATCGCGACCTGGCGGCGGATCAGCCCGAAAGGCTGGCGGAACTGAAGGCCGACTGGCAGAATTGCCAGGAACGCTTCGGCATCTACTGGAACGAGGGGCTGGCACCGCAGATGGTCTATTCCAACGAGGCCGAATACCTGTTCCCGCGCCCGCATCTGGCCGGCGCCAACTGAGGCCATGCAATCCGGCCCGGGGGGCATCGCCGCCCCCCGGACCTTACGGAAAGGACCGGCCATGACCCTTGCCCGCCATCCCGACCTCGGCGACATGCTGCCCGTCCCGGGCGGCCGCTTCCTAATGGGCTCGGACCGCTTCTATCCCGAGGAACGCCCCGTCCGCCCGGCCGAGGTCGGGGCCTTTCTCATCGACCGCCATCCGGTCACCAATGCCGCATTCGCCCGCTTCGTCGCCGCGACCGGCCATGTCACCCAGGCCGAGCGGCCGCAGCCGCATCCCTCGATCCCCGGCCGCATGGTCGAGCCCTGTTCGGCGGTCTTTACCCCGCCGCTGCCCGGCATGGTGCTGAAGGGCCCGGCCAGCTGGTGGCGGCTGGTGCCCGGCGCCTGCTGGAAGCACCCGGCTGGCCCGGGCAGCGACCTTGCCGGGATCGAGGATCACCCGGTGGTGCATGTCGCGCTGGCCGATGCGCTGGCCTATGCCGAATGGGCCGGCAAGGCGCTGCCGACCGAGGCGGAATGGGAATTCGCCGCGCGCGGCGGGCTCGCGGGCGCGGAATTTGCCTGGGGCGACAGCCTGACGCCGGACGGCCGGCACATGGCGAATACCTGGCAGGGCGCCTTTCCCTTCGTCAACGACCTCGAGGACGGTTTCGCCCGCACCTCTCCGGTCGGTAGTTTCCCGGCCAATGGCTACGGGCTGTTCGACATGATCGGCAATGTCTGGGAATGGACGGTGGACGAATACGCCGCGCCCCGGGCCGAGCCGGCGCGCAGCTGCTGCCGCAAGCCGGCGGCGGCGGCCGGCAGCACCGAGACCAAGGTCATCAAGGGCGGCTCCTATCTCTGCGCGCCGAACTATTGCCAGCGCTACCGTCCCGCCGCCCGCCACCCGCAGCAGACCGACATGACCACCGGCCATCTGGGCTTTCGCTGCATCCGGCGGCTATAGCGGGCTGCCGGAAAGGGTTCCGAACGGCCGCCGAGGCGGAAATCGTTCCGGATTCGGCAAAGCTCGCCTGAAAATGGGGGCTTCCGGTCGGTTTCAGGCGGTTGTCCCGGTCCCCCGGCCCGGGCTCTCCGGTCGGGCGGAGTTTTTCAGCAGCCTTGTAGCCGCGCGGCGGGCGCGGTCAGCTCCCGCCGCCGCCAGCGGGCTAGACCCGCTCCAGCGCGATGGCGATGCCCTGGCCGACGCCGATGCACATGGTCGAAAGCGACCGCCGCCCGCCCGTCAGCGCCAATTCCAGCGCCGCCGTGCCGGTGATCCGGGCGCCGGACATGCCCAAGGGATGCCCCAGCGCGATGGCGCCGCCGTTCGGATTCACGCGCGGATCGTCTTCGGCGATGCCCAGCTGGCGCAGCGTGGCGATGCCTTGCGCGGCAAAGGCCTCATTGAGCTCGATCACGTCGAAATCCGCCGCGGTCAGGCCTAGCCGGTCCATCAGCTTCTGCGACGCCGGCGCCGGGCCGATGCCCATGATGCGCGGCGGCACCCCCGCCGTCGCCCCGCCCAGCACGCGGGCGATGGGGGTCAGCCCGTGCTTCTTCGCCGCCGCCTCCGAGGCCAGGATCAGCGCCGCCGCCCCGTCGTTCACCCCCGAGGCATTGCCGGCCGTGACCGAGCCGTTCGGGAACAGCGGCCGCAGCTTGGCCAGCGCCTCGGCCGTGGTGGCGCGGGGATGCTCGTCGGTATCGACCGAGAGCGGCTCGCCCTTGCGCTGCGGCACCGCGACCGGCGTGATCTCGCGCGCCAGCCGGCCATTGGCGATGGCCGCCGCGGCCTTGGCTTGCGAGGCCAGCGCCATCGCGTCCTGCGCCTCGCGCGAGACGCCGTAATCGTCGGCGACGTTCTCGCCGGTCTGCGGCATCGAGTCGGTGCCATAGGCGGCATGCATCGCCGGGTTGACGAAGCGCCAGCCAATGGTGGTGTCGTGGATCTCGGCATGGCGGCTGAAGGCGGTCTCGGCCTTGGGCAGCACGAAGGGCGCCCGCGACATCGACTCGACGCCGCCGGCAATCATCAGCTCGGCCTCGCCCGCCGCGATCTGGCGCGCCGCGACCAGCACCGCATCCATGCCCGAGCCGCAAAGCCGGTTGATCGTCGTGCCCGGCACCTCCAGCGGCAGCCCGGCCAGCAGCACGGCCATGCGGGCGACGTTGCGATTGTCCTCGCCGGCTTGGTTGGCGCAGCCATAGATCACGTCGTCGACCGCCTGCCAGTCGAGCCCCGCATGGCGCGCCATCAGCACGCGCAAGGGAACGGCGCCCAGGTCGTCGGCCCGCACCGGGGCCAGCGCGCCGCCGAAGCGGCCGATGGGGGTGCGGATATAGTCGCAGATGAAGACTTCGGTCATGTCACAGCTCCGGCACGACCAGATCGCCGACCGCACCGTCCAGATGCAGCCGCGCGCCGGTCACGGCTTGCAGATCGTCAAGGGAAAGCGTGGCCAGCTTCTCGCGCAGCACGAAGCGGCCGTCCTGCACGTCCACCACGGCGAGCGAGGTATAGACCCGGGTCACGCAGCCCACGCCGGTCAGTGGCAGGGTGCAGGCTTCCAGCAGCTTCGGCTTGCCGTCCTTGGTGACATGGTCGGTGATGACCGCGACGCGCTTGGCGCCATGCACCAAGTCCATCGCGCCGCCGACCGCCGGCACGCCCTTGGGCCCGGTGGACCAGTTCGCCAGGTCGCCGTTCTGCGCCACCTGATAGGCGCCGAGGATCGCCACGTCCAGATGCCCGCCGCGCACCATGGCGAAGCTGTCGGCATGGTGGAAAAAGGCCGCGCCGGGTTTCAGCGTGATCGCCTTCTTACCGGCGTTGATTAGGTCCCAGTCCTCCTCGCCCGCGGGCGGAGCCTCGCCAAAGCCCAGGACGCCGTTCTCGGTATGGAACACCGCCTGGCGGCCGGGGGGCTGGAACTTGGCCACCATCTCGGGAAAGCCGATGCCCAGGTTCACATAGGCGCCGTCGGCGATGTCCTGCGCCGCGCGCCAGGCGATCTGGGCGTTGGAAAGCTTCGGGGTCATGCCTGCACCTCCTGGGGACGGGCGGGGGGATAGGCCGCATCGGCGCGGTTCAGCGCCTCTTCCTGCGCCGGGTTGGCGACCTCGACGATGCCGGCGACGAAGATGCCCGGCGTCACCACATGCTCGGGGTCGATACCGCCCGGCGCGACCGCTTGCGTCACCTGCGCGATGGTGCGCGCCGCCGCCATCGCCATCAGCGGCGAGAAATTCCGCGCCGCCATGCGATAGGTCAGGTTGCCGTAATGGTCGCCCAGTTCGGCCTTGATCAGCGCGAAATCGGCCATGAGCCAGCGTTCCTGCACATAGGGCCGGCCCTCGAACTCGGCGACCGGCTTGCCGCGGGCCAGGTCGGTGCCGTAGCTGGTGGGCGTATAGAAGGCCGGGATGCCGGCGCCGCCGGCGCGGATGCGCTCGGCCAGCGTGCCCTGCGGCACCAGTTCCAGCTCGATCTCTCGGGCCAGGTATTTCTCGGTAAAGACCCGCGGATCGGCCGAGCGCGGGAAGGAACAGACCATCTTGCGGACCATGCCCTGCTCGATCATCGCCGCGATGCCGACATGGCCGTTGCCGGCATTGTTGTTGATGACGGTCAGGTTGCCGGGACTGCCGGTGGCCAGATAGCGGTCGATCAGCGCGTGGATCAGCTCGATCGGCGCGCCCGAGCCGCCGAAGCCGCCGATCATCACCGTCGCGCCGTCCGGAATGCCGGCGACCGCCTCGGCCAGACTGGGAATGCGTTTGTCCATGAACTCCTCCTGCGGGTTCCGGGGATTTCTTGCGCGCATGGCCGCCGTGATGCCAGAAGTTTCGTGCGGATGTTGACATTTGTTCAAACTGCGTAAAATCATGTGCGCATGGTGAACAAGACCGATTTCATCGCCTCGCTGGCGAAGGGGCTTGGCGTGATCGAGGCGTTCCGGGCCGAGCGCCCGCGGCTTTCCATCGCCGAGGTGGCTGAGGCGACGGGGCTGGACCGGGCGACGGCGCGGCGCTGCCTGCTGACCCTGCACGAGCTGGGCTATGCCGATTACGACGGCAAGTTCTTCACCCTGACGCCGCGCATCCTGCGGCTGGGCATGGGGGCGCTGGCGGCGATGCCGCTGGCGCAGCTGGTGCAGCCCTGGCTGGACCAGCTTTCGGAACAGATCGGGCAATCGACCTCGGTCTCGATCCTCGACGGGACCGAGATCGTCTATCTGGCACGGGCGGCGCAGCGGCGGGTGATGTCCATCGGGCTGATGCCGGGCTCGCGGCTGCCGGCGCATTGCACCTCGATGGGCCGGGTGCTGCTGGCCGCCCTGCCCGAGCCCGAGGCGCGCGCCATCGTCGAGCGCTCGGACCTGACGCCGCGCACCCGCCACAGCCTGACCGCGCCGGACGAAATCATGGCGCGCATCCGGCAGGTCCGCGCCGAGGGCCATGCGGTGATCGACCAGGAGGTCGAGCTGGGCCTGCGCTCGCTTGCCGTGCCGCTTTGGAATGCGCATGGCCGGGTGGTGGCGGCGCTGAATACCGGGGTGGCAGCGGTGCAATCCTCGGCCGAGGAACTGGTCGCGCTCTACCTGCCGGCGCTGCGCCGGGTGCAGGAGGGGCTGCGCCGGGTGCTGCGCTAGCGGCCGGGCAGCGGCGGGCGCGGCCGGGCGGCCAGTTCGGCGGCGCTGGCCAGGTCCAGGCCGGCCATGCAGAGCAGGCGCGCCACGATCCGCTCGCTTTCGGCAGGCGGAAGCTGGTCTTCGGTGATCGCCAGGCTGGCGCCGATCAGCGCGTGGCAGGTCAGCCGCCAGGTCAGTTCGGCCGCCTCGGCCTCGAACCGGCCGGCCGCCGAGGCCTGGCGCAGGTCGCGGATGGCGAAGGGGCCCATCATGCGGAACAGCGCATCCGCGATCACCTCGGAGCGGTGCAGCATCTGCCGCCAGCGCGGATCGCCGGTCGCGGCGTCCAGCACGGTGCGGATGCCGAAGGCATAGACCTGCGCCGGATCCTCGAACCGGTCGGTGACGGCCTGGATGCTGACCCCCAGGTCGTGCATCAGTCCCTCGAGCACGGCTATGGCCAATTCGTCCTTGGACCGGAAATAGTTGTAGATCGTTCCGGCGCCGACATCGGCGCGCTCGGCGATCTCCAGCATGGTGGCGGCCTCGGCGCCCTTTTCGGTCATGATCTCGCGCGCGGCCTTGATCAGCGCCGCCCGGTTGCGCCGCTGGCGCCGCGCCACGCGGCCTTCGCCCTGGATCCCTGTCTCGGCCATGTGCTGCTCCGTATTCGGACCCGAACCATATTCGGAAACGAATCGGTTCTCAAGCCAACGGGCGGGTTGGCCCGTCCGACGCGGCAAGAAGCCGCGGGTCGTGCGGGAGTTTTTGGCGTCCCGCCAATGTCTTGTAAGTTCCTGGCTGGCGTGAATTACAATCAAAGTTGACGATCATTCATTTTTAGAACAAATTCGCCGCCGAGCGATCCGCCCGCATGGGAGCGCGGGCGATCGGGCCGGAACCCCGGCAATCGTTTCAGGGAGGAACAACGATGACCCCATCGACCCAAGCCGCCGACACCGATGTCGCCATCGTCGGCGCCGGCCCCGTCGGCACGCTGCTGGCGATCCTGCTGGGCCAGCGTGGCAAGCGCGTGACGCTGATCGAGCGTTGGAGCACGCATTACGACCTGCCGCGCGCCGTGACCTTCGACCACGAGATCGCGCGCATCCTGGCCACGCTGGGCATCGACGCCGAGACCGACCCCTCGATCAACCATCACGACGAGCTTTATTACTGGCGCAACGCCAAGGGCGAGAATCTCCAGATCGTGGACTGGCAAAGCCAGTCGGCCAGCGGCTGGCGCGTGCGCTACTGGTTCAACCAGCCGCTGCTGGAAAAGCGCCTGTTGAAGCTGGCGGGCGGCATGCCGGAAATCACCATGATGCGCGGCTGGAACGCCGTCGCGCTGGACCAGGATGCCGAGGGCGTCACCCTGGCGCTGCAACAGAACCCCGAGGAGGTCGGCCCGGACGGCGCGCGCCGGACAATCCGGGCGAAATTCGCCGCCGGCACCGACGGCGCCAACAGCTTCGTGCGCCATGCGCTTGGCATCGAGAACGAGGACAAGGGCTATTTCTTCGACTGGCTGATCCTCGACATGCTGCCGAAATTCGACTACCGCGCCTCGCGCCCGGATGAGCCGGCGCAGTGGCAGCTTTGCGACCCCAGGCGCCCGACCACCATCGTCCCCGGCGGGCCCGCGCCGCAGCCCGGCCAGCCCGACCGCCGCCGCTGGGAGTTCATGGTCCTGCCCGGCGAATCGGTGGCCGAGATGCAGACCCCGGAAAGGGCGTGGGAACTGCTGCAACCCTGGGGCCTGACACCCGAGAATGCCGCGCTGGAGCGCGCTGCCGTCTATCGCTTCCAGGCCCGCTGGGCGAAGCAATGGCACAAGGGCCGCTGCCTGATCGGCGGCGACGCCGCGCATCTGATGCCGCCCTTTGCCGGCGAGGGCATGTGCGCCGGCATCCGCGACGCGGTGGCCATGGCCTGGCGGCTGAACCTGATCCTTGAAGGCAAGGCGGGCCTCGGCCTGCTGGACAGCTATACCAGCGAGCGCAAGGACCACGCCTGCCATTACATCGACTTCAGCCAGGAGCTGGGCAGCATCATCTGCATCGCCGACGAGGCCGAGGCCGCCGCGCGCGACGCCCGCATGATCGCCGAGCTTCAGGCCCGCGGCCAGCGGCCGGTGCCGACCGACATCTGCCATCTCGGCCCCGGCGCCTGGTGCGCGGCCAGCGCCCATGCCGGCGAGTTGTCGGTGCAGGGCGTGGTCGAACACAAGGGCCGGTGCGACCGCTTCGACCAGGCCGTGGGCCGGGGCTGGGTGGTGATCGGCTATGAGGCCGATCCGCTGGCGGCGCTGACGCCCGGGCAGCGGGCGCGGCTCGAATTGCTGGAGGGGTTCGGCGTGCAGCTCTGCGCCCCCGGCGGCGGCTGCGAGGTGATCGACACCGAAGGCACCTACAGGCACTGGCTTACCGAGATCGATGCGAAATACGTGCTGATCCGGCCGGATTTCTATGTCGCGGCCACGGCGAACAGCGCCGAGGCCTTCCAGCAGCGCGTCGATGCGGTGATGCGGGCGCTGGACCTGGCCGACAGCCCGGCGCTGGCGGCAGAATAAGGGGGTATCATCCCTTTGCGGATCGCTCGGGCCGGTGTGCCGGCCACCGCAAGAAGGCAGGACAGCAAGCGGACCGTCGCAGTCCGTGCGGCAGCGCTGGGCTGGACGACCCGACGGCGGTCTCATCCTGAGGCGGCTGGAACTGATTGGGGGCTAGGCTGAATCGACATTCATCGCATTTCCTGGCGGCTTCAAACGCATCCGGCCCAAGCATTTCGCCGGTGATCAACACGCGCTCGACCAACGCATCGATGGAATTGCTGCGAAAGGATGCCACGGCGATGCCCCCCCCCCGAAGCTGCCTGGAAACAGCGTCGGGTAACGCACGCGAGGAAAACAGGATGTCAACATCGGCGGCCTAGCGGGCGCGCATCACCGAGAGGATGATGGCGGTGCCGACGGCCATAAACCCGCCCGAGGCGGCGATGATGCCGCCCTCGGCAAAGATGCGCGGCGCATAGGCGTCATAAACATACCACCACCAGAACAGCGCCGGCGGGTAATAGACCGGCCAGCCCCAGATCTCGAACCAGGCCGGGCCGAGCTGGGGCTGGAAGCCGAGGCGCCAGGCCACATATTGCGTCGCCGCCCAGATGAAGGCGAGGACGATCAGGAGACCAAGGCGATCTGGCCCCAGAGGATCTTCGTGCCGGACAAGCGGTTTCGACCTCGCTGCTGATACTCAATACGACGAGGGAAAAACCGGGCCAACACAGGTTGCAACAGCTATTCCTGGACTGATCGCACCCGTCGCAGGGTAGCGTAAAAATACTTGCGGCATCCGGCGCGGAAGTTTCCTGCGATACATCGTGATTGGCACCGAATGATGCTATATTGGGTGCATGCATCCTTGGAGGCATGTCTATGCGTACCACCCTGAATCTCGACGACGAGTTGCTCCGGCAAGCCCATGACCTCACCGGCATCGGCGAGAAGGCCGTCCTGGTGCGCGAGGGGCTTAAGGCGCTGATCGAGCGCGAGAGCGCCCGGCGGCTCGCCCTGCTCGGCGGCAGCGACAAACGCGCAGCGGTGGCCCCACGCCGGCGGCCGGTGCGGTGATCCTCGTCGATACCTCGATCTGGATCGACCACCTGCGCACGGGTAATGCGGAACTGGCCGATCTGCTGAGTGCCGGGATGGTGCTGGCGCATCCCTTCGTCATCGGAGAACTGGCGCTCGGCAGTCTCAAGGACCGGGAGACCGTCATCGCTGCGATGCAGGGCCTGCCGCAGGCGCCCATGGCCAGCCATGCCGAGGTCATCGCGCTGATCGAGGCGCGGCGGCTCTTCAACGTCGGCATCGGTTATGTCGATGCTCATCTGATCGCCGCCACCCTGCTCATCCGTGTAGGCCCATTGAGCTACTCCCCGGAAATCGGACAGTGACGGAAGCTACGATCTGACGTGTGCTGGTCTCCAAGACGAGGAGATCAGGAATGCGGAAACGCAGGAACGATGACGCTTCAAGGCGCGCGTGGCGCTGGAAGCAGTGAAAGGCGAGCGCACTGTCTCGGAACTGGCGGCTGAATACGGCGTGCATCCGACGATGATCCACCAGTGGAAGAAGGCCTTGCTCGACGGGGCTGCGGATATCTTCGAGCGCGGTGGCAGAAAGCCTGCTGCGGAGGTGGATGAGGAGACGGTCCGATCGCTGCATGCCAAGATCGGAGAACTGGCCGTCGCCAACGATTTTTTATCCAGAAAGCTCAAGCCGTGGACCGGCAAGTGAGGCGTGGGATGATTGAGCCGGGCCAGCCCAGCGCCTGAGCGTGACAGAAGATCGGCTGTGGTCTATCTTGTGGGCCAATGCTCGCGGGCAGACGTGAGATTTCCCTTTTGATTTCAGAGGGTCTACCGTAGCGGTACCCGCCTCCAAGTCTTTTCAAGGGCTTGTGCTATATCGGGCTTCCCCTTCTTCCGGCGTTTACAGTTTCTTTCACGTTGTGCTCCCGTTCGCCTGGGCGAGCCTGACCAGGATGCCGTCCGATTCATCGGGCGAAACGTTGGCATAATGCTCGATCACCGCCGCCGCGTAGCGCGCGGACCTGCCCATGTGCACCGCGATCTCGGCCAGCGTAAGCCCGGCCTTCAGAAGACGGATGGCGGCTGTGCTTCGCCTGTCCTGAAGCCGCAAGTCATATCCCACGGTTCGGGCGCAAGCCCCGCATTGTTGCGCCAATGGCGCATGCTGTCCGAGGCGTGGCGGCCGATCATGGCCCGCCTGCAATCACTGACCAGGATCGACATGCGGACGGCCGGCGTGGCATCGATCAGCGCGGCCATGGCGGGCGTGACCGGGACCGTGGCCGTCCAATTCCGCTTGCTCGTCCTGATGCGAATACGACCTATCTGTTCATCAGCCACGACTTGGGCGTCGTGCGCCACATCTGCGACGAGATCGCGATGATGTATCCGGGCCAGATTGTGGAAAAGGCGCCGGCGGCGCAGATCTTCGCCGCGCCACGCCATCCCTATACCTAGGCGCTGATCGCCACGGCGCCTTCGCTCGCGCCCGGGCATCGCAGGCGCGGCGGCGGGGCGCGGCTGCAGGGCGACCCCCCCAGCCCGGTGAACCTGCCCAAGGGCTGCCGCTTCGCCTCGCGCTGCCCGATCGCGGTCGAGGATTGCCGCCAGCGGATGCCGGCCCTGCGCCAGCTCGCCCCCGGGCAGGCGGTGGCCTGCCATCTGGCCTGACGGCCGGCCGGGGGCCTGCCCGGCGGGGCAGGCCCCTTCGTCATTTCGACACCGCGCCGGCCAGTTGCGGATCGCAGCCGAGACCTTCGTCGTCACCGGCGGGATCGTCGCGGAACGGGCGGTCGGGGCGGATCAGCAGCGCGCAGGCCGCGCCCACCAGCAGCAGCACCAGCGAGGCCGCGAAGGGCAGGTCCCAGCGCCCGGTCAGGTCGATGATCAGCCCGAAGACGATGGGCGAGATCATCCCGGCCAGCCCGAAGCCGAAGTTCATGAAGCCGCTGGCGGTGCCGGAATATTGCGGCGCGATGTCCATCGGCGTGGCCCAGATCGGCGCCACGATCAGCTCGGCAAAGAAGAAGGCCGCGCTGAGGCTGATCGCCACCGTCACCAGGTCGGTCGAGAACATCACCGGCAACATGCAGGCGAAGGCGCCGAGGAAGCCCAGGACGATGACGCTGATCCGCGCCAGGGCGACATTGCCGGTGCGGCGCAGGATGCCGTCGCTGAGCCAGCCGCCCGCCAGGTCGCCCACCACCCCGGCCAGGAAGACACCGGCCGCGAAGATGGCGGATTTCTTCAGGTCCAGCTCGTGCTGGTGCAGGAAATAGGACGGGATCCAGTTCAGGAACAGCCACAGCGTCCAGCCATAGCAGAAATCGGTGATCGTCACCGGCAGCATGCGCCGCAGAAGCCGGCCCCAGGGCAGGGTCTTGCGCTCGCCCACGATCCTCTGGTCGGGCAGGGTCTCCAGCTCTTCGGGGGTGATGCCCTTGTGGCTGCGCGGATCGTCGCGGAAATACCACCACCACAGCGCCACCCACAGGAAGCTGATCAGGCCGACGATGATGAAGGCATGCCGCCAGGACAGCGCGATGACCAGAAAGGCGATCAGCGGCGGGGTCAGCGCATTGCCGAAGCGGGCGAAGGCATGGGTGATGCCCTGCGCGAAGCCGCGCTTCTCGGCCGACATCCAGTTCGACAGCGCCCGCGTGGCGGTCGGGAAGGCCGAGCCCTCGCCCATGCCCAGCAGCACGCGCGCGATGATCAGCGAGACCGCGCCCTCGACGAAGCCGATCATCACCGTCGCGGCCGACCAGACCGTGCCGCAGATGATCAGCGTCTTGTGCGGTCCCAGCCGGTCGCCCAGCCGGCCGCCCAGGATCTGGAACAGCGCATAGGGATAGGCGAAAGCGGAAAACGCCAGCCCGAGCTCGAAATTCGTCAGGCCCAGTTCGGCCTGCATGGCGGGGGCGGCGGTGCTGATGTTGACCCGGTCGATATAGGTGACCAGATACATCAGGCAGATGACGAACAGAACCCGGTCCGTCGTCCTGAAGCGGGTAAGCCTTAGCATGTCTCCTCCCTGGATTATGCTGGATGTGTTGGCACGTCCGTTTGCGGCCCGTGGCGCGGTCCCCTGTCGAAGCCCCGCCCTCCTCCGACGGGTCTTCGGGCTTCTGGCGCCGGGCCGTATTCCTGGAAAATGAGTCTCCTTCCTGCCCCTTGGGCGCTATTGCGTCAGCTGCGCCAGCTTCAGGCGCTGGATCTTGCCCGAGGGGCCCTTGGGCAGTTCGGCCATCAGGTGGATCACCTCGGGCGACTTGAACTCTCCCAGCCGCTGCTGGCAGATCGAGATCAGCTCGGGCGGCTGCAGCACCGAGCCGGGGCGCAGGGTGACGGCCGCCTCGACCCGCTCGCCGTAGCGGGCGCATTTGCGGGCGAAGGCCGCGGCCTCGATCACGTCGGGATGGGTGTAGAGCGCCTCGTCGATCTCGCGCGGGGCGATGTTCTCGCCGCCCTTGATGATCAGCTCCTTCAGGCGGCCGGTGACGAAGACGTAACCCTCCGCGTCCATCCGGCCCAGGTCGCCGGTGCGCAGCCAGCCGTCCGCGGTCAGCGCGGCGGCACTCGCGACCGGGTCGCCCAGATAGCCGCGCATGACATTGGGCCCGCGCACGGCGATCTCGCCCTCGGCTCCGGGCGGCAGCGGGCGCAGGTCGGGCGACAGGATCGCGACCTGGTTGCCCACCGCCCGGCCGGGCGAGCCGATCTTGCGCGGACCCGGCGGCAGCGGGTTCGACAGGATCTGCGCCGCGGTCTCGGTCAGGCCCATGGTCTCGACGATGGGAATGCCGAAGCGGCGCTCGAAGCCCGACTGCACCTCGGGCGCCAGCGCCGCCGAGGCCGAGCGGCCGAAGCGCAGCCGCGCCCGGGCGTCGGGCGACGGCGCGCCCTCGCCATGCAGCAGATGCGAGATGATGGTCGGCACGACCGAGAACCAGCTGGCCCCGTGCCGCTCGCAGCTGGTCCAGAACTGGCTCGCCGAGAAGCGCTCGCAGACCACCACCGAGCCGCCCGACAGCAGCGGCGCCAGGATGGTCACGCAAAGCCCGTTGATGTGATAGATCGGCAGCACGCAGAGCGCCCGGTCCTCGGGGCAGAGCTCATGCGCCAGCGCGGTGGTCCAGCCGCCGGCCAGCAGGCTGGCATGGCTGTGCAGCACGCCCTTGGGCCGGCCGGTGGTGCCCGAGGTATACATCAGCAGCGCGTCGTGCCCGGCGCCATGCGGATGCGGCGCCGCCGGTTCGCAGCCGGCGGGCCAGCGGAAGCCGTCCCCGGCCTCGATGACCATGGGTTCGGCGGGATGGGCGGCCAGCGCGCTGTCGAGCAACCCGCGCTGGCCGGGATCCAGCAGCAGCGCCCGGGCGCCGGAATGCGACAGCGCATAGCCGACGGCCTCGGCCCCGGCGACCAGGTTGATCATCGTGGCGCGAAAGCCGCCGTAGAGCGCACCGAACAGGCCCAGCACCGCATTGCGGCCGTTGGGCATCATCAGCGCCACGCTGTCGCCGCAGGGCAGGCCCAGCCCGGCCAGGTGCCCGGCGATGCGGGCGGCCTCGTCCCGCAGCTCGCGCCAGGTCAGCGCGCCGCCGTCGCCGGGGAAGATGTGGCTGGTGGCATCGCCCCGCTCGGCGGCACGGATGTCGAGCCAGTCGCGGACGGTGCCTTGCGGCGGATGGTGTGGATCCAGCCTCATTGCCCGACCTCCTGCCAGTAATCGCCGAAGATCTCGTCCAGCGCCGGCTCGCGCGGCGGGATCGGGCGCACGACGCGGGTGCGCTGCATGAAATGCCGCCAGTTCAGGTTGGCGTCGATGGAATTGCCGCCCCAGCTGCCGCAGCCCATCGACAGCGAGAAGGGCAGCCCGTTGTCGAAGGCGCCGCCGGTGGCGAAGCAATGCGCCTGATTGACGATGACCCGGCAGACCGGCAATTCGCGGCCCAGCCAGAGCGGGCGGCCGGTGTCGCGCGAATGCAGCCCGACCGAATGGCCCGCGCCCTGATGCAGCAGGATGCGCCGCGCCAGCTCGGCCGCATGGCCGAAATCGCGGGCGCGATACAGCGCGGCGATGCGGCTGAGCTTTTCGCCCGACAGCGGATGGTCGGGGCCGATGCCCGCGGTCTCGACCGCGATCAGCCGGGTGCCGGGGGGCACCTTGCCGGCCAGCCCCAGCTTGTCGATCATCACCTCGGCATCCTGGGCGATGATCTCGCGGTTCATGTGCCCGTCCTGCCAGAGCCGGGCGACGATTCCCGGCGCCTCGGACGGCGGCAGCACCGCGCCGCCCTCGGCCGCCAGCGCGGCCAGGAAGGCGTCATAGACCGCATCGACCACGATCAGCGCGTTTTCCGACGAGCAGGAGGTGGCATTGTCGAAGGTCTTCGAGGCCGCGATCTTGCCGGCTGCCGCCGCCAGGTCGGCGGTCTCGTCCACGATCACCGCGACATTGCCGGCGCCGACGCCGATGGCGGGGGAGCCGCTTTCATAGGCGCGGCGCACGTTGTCCTGGCTGCCGGTCACCACCACCAGGTCGGCGCTCTCCAGCAGGCGCTGGGTCTTGGCCTTGCTGCCCTGGCCGGGCAGCATCTGCACCAGGTCGCGGTCCTCGCCGATGCGGTCGAATTCGGCATGGATGAAGCCCAGCAGCATCTCGCAGCAGGCCACGCCCTTGGGCGAGGGCGACAGCAGGATGGCATTGCCGCATTTCAGCGCGTTGATGATGTTGTTCGCGGGCGTCGCCGCCGGGTTGGTCGAAGGCACCACCGCGCCGATCACCCCGATGGGCCGTGCGATCTCGGTGATGCCGGTCTCGGGGTCGTCGGACAGGATGCCATGGGTGGCCACGCCGCGGATGTCGCGCAAGAGGCCCAGGGTCTTGCGGTGGTTCTTGACGATCTTGTCGGCGACATTGCCAAGCCCGGTGCTGCGGACCGCCAGCTCGGCCAGTTGCCGGTTGCGCTCGGGCTGCATGATGGCCCAGCCGGCGGCCAGGGCTGCGCGGTCATAGCGGCCCTGGCTGCCCCGCGCCTCGTATCCGGCCTGCGCGGCGCGCGCCCGCGCCATCGCCGCGTCGACCGAGAGAATATCGTTCGAGATGTTCATACCTGTCACTTGCTCCGGTTCCCGGCAGGTTGCCCGCCGGGAAGGTGAATGGATCAGCGGCCCGGGAAACCGGGTCTCACCCTGTCTGCAATGTCGGTCTGGCACGGCCTCCTCTTGCCGTGATCTCGACCTTAGGCGATGAAAACAGTCTTGCAAATGTTTTCATTAACCCTAATCATTGGCTTGGATATTTATGGAAAATCCGATGATTAAGCCCGATATTGTTTTCGTCGCAAAGCTTGCAGGCGTTTCACCGGCCACGGTGTCGCGGGTGATGAATCACCCCGACCTGGTGCATCCGGCGACCCGCAAAAAGGTCGAGCTGGCGGTCGAGAAATCCGGCTATATCCGCAACCGCGCCGCCCAGGCCATGCACGGCAAGCGCAGCGCCACCATCGGGTTGGTGGTGCCGACCGTCGCCAACACCATCTTCGCCGAGGTGGTGCAGGCCTTCAACGACACGGTCAGTGCGCAGGGCTTCACCCTGCTGCTGGCCTCGCACGGTTACGACCTGGACAGCGAATACCGGCTGGTCCGCAAGCTGCTGGAGCATCGCGTCGACGCGCTGGCGGTGGTCGGGCTGGACCACAGCCCCGGCACCTTCCGGCTGATCGCGGAACAGCGCGTACCGCTGCTGGCGCTGTGGAACTACCTGGCGGATTCGGCGCTGCCCTGCATCGGCGTCGACAATCGCGAGGCGGGCCGGCTGGCGGCCGAGCATCTGGTGGCGCTGGGGCATCGCCGCATCGGCATGGTCTTTCCCGCCACCTTCGACAACGACCGGGCGCGGGACCGCAAGACGGCGGCGACGGCGGTATTCCGCGATGCCGGGATCGAATTGCAGGACCGCTGGCAGGTCGAGGTGCCCTATAGCATCGCCCAGGCCAAGGCCGCCTGCCTGGAGCTGCTGGCCGGCGAGGACCGGCCGAGCGCCCTGCTTTGCGCCAATGACGTGATCGCGCAGGGGGCGATCTATGCGGCGGCGCGGCTGGGGATCGCGATCCCCGCCAGCCTGTCGGTGATCGGCATCGGCGATTTCGCCGGCTCGGCGCAGATGGAACCGGCGCTGACCACCGTGCGGATCCCGGCGCAACAGGTCGGCATCGCGGCCGGACAGGCCATCGTCACGGCAATCGGGCGCCCGGATGCCGATTTCATGATCCGCAGCCGCGTCGAGCTGGAGCTGATCATGCGCGCCAGCACCGGCATCGCGGCCGAAATGACCCGGCGCTGATGCCCGTCACATCAGACCGGCCAGTTCCTCGGCTGCCGCGCGCAGGTCGGGCAGGTATTTCAGCCCTTCGGCCAAGGTCAGCCGCTGCACCGGGGCATGGAAGGACACCGTGGCGATCAACTGCCCGGAACGGTCCAGCACCGGCACGGCCATGGCGATCATGCCGGGCACGAACTCCCCGGTATCGGTCGAATATCCCTGCTGCCGGATCTGGCGCAGTTCGTCGCGCAGCCGGTCCGGGTCGGTGATGGTCTGCGCCGTATAGGCATAAAGTTCGGTGCGTTTCAGATAGCGTTCCAGCTTGCCGTCGTTGATCTGCGACAGGGCCAGCTTGCCCGCCGCCGTGGCGTGCAGCGGCACGCGCGAGCCGACGTGAAGCTGGATGCGCAGCGGCCAATGCGTCTCGACCCGGTCGATGTAAAGCATCGCATCGCCGTCCGGGATCGACAGGTTGCAGGTCTCGCCCAGGCGCTGGTTCAGCCGAATCAGCACGTCGCGCTGCGGCAGGTCCTGGTGCCAGAAGCGGATGACGCCCTGCATCATCTGCCGCAGTTTCGGCCCCGGCTGATAGCTGCGCCCGTCGATATGGCGGATCAGGAAGCCCTCGGCTTCCAGATTGCCGACCAGCCGGTGGATGGTCGGCACCGGAAGGTTCAGCGAGGCGTTGATCTCGGTCGCGGTCAGGGGCCGCCCCTCGCTGGCAAGAACCTCTAGAATCTGCAGATTTCGGAAGCTTGGCGGCAGGGCGGACTTGTCCTGAAGGCTCGTCATGATCGGCTGTTTCCGTCGTTTCTCGGCCCGACTCTACATGGTTGCCGGCGCCGCTCCAACCGCCGGCTGCATAGGGTGGAATTGCAAAAATGAGAGTATGACTACCAAAAATGCTTTGACATGGCTTGGCGGCCTGAGGCAACGTCGGCGCACCGGCAAAAGGAGGATTTGCCGGGAAACAGCTGAACAATCGAACAACGTCGCAGCATCAGGGAGGATGTCATGGCGGTAACGACCGCTGGCGCCAACGCGTTTGGCGACCGGGAGCACGATGTCAAGAAGGTCGTGTTCGCAAGCCTCGTGGGATCGACCATCGAATGGTACGATTTCTTTCTTTACGGCGTCGTCGCCGGTATCGTCTTCAACAAGCTGTATTTTCCGGCCGACGACCCGACGATCTCGGTGCTGCTGGCCTATGCCACCTTCGCGGTGGGCTTCGTGGCCCGGCCGCTGGGCGGCGTCATCTTCGGCCATTTCGGCGACCGCATCGGCCGCAAGACCATGCTGGTCATCACGCTGTTGCTGATGGGCGGCGCGACCGTGCTGATCGGCCTGTTGCCCACCTACGACCAGATCGGCATCCTGGCGCCGATCCTGCTTTTGCTGCTGCGCGTGGCGCAGGGCATCGGCATCGGCGGCGAATGGGGCGGAGCGGTGCTGATGGCCTATGAATTCGCGCCCGAGAACAAGCGCGGCTTCTACGCCTCGATCCCGCAGATCGGCCTGTCGCTGGGCCTGTTCATGGCCTCGGGCGTGATGGCGCTGTTGACCATGATGCCGGACGAGGCCTTCATGGCCTGGGGCTGGCGCGCGGCCTTCGTCGCCTCGATCGTCCTGGTCGTGCTGGGCACCTGGATCCGCAGCAATATCGGCGAAAGCCCCGAGTTCAAGAAGGCCAAGGCGGAATCGCGGGCCAAGGACCAGGGCCTGCCCTTCGTGGACATGCTGAAACGCTATCCGGCCAATATCGTGCTGGGCATGGGCGCGCGCTATATCGACGGTGTGTTCTTCAACGTCTTTGCGGTGTTCTCGATCCTCTACCTGACGAAATACGTCGGGCTGGAGCGGACCTTCGCGCTGTGGACGGTCTGCGGCGCCGCCATCGTCATGGTGGTCTGCATCCCGTTCTTCGGCCGGCTGTCGGACCGGATCGGGCGGCCGCGCACCTATGCCATCGGCTCGCTTCTGCTGGCGCTGAGCGTGTTCCCGGCCTTCGCGCTGATGTCCACCGGCGATCCGCTGCTGGTGATCCTGGGCATCGCCCTGCCCTTCGGCATCGTCTATCCGATGTGCTACGGCCCCGAGGCGGCGCTGTTCGCGGACCTGTTCGACCCCAGCGTGCGCTATACCGGCGTGTCCTTCGTCTATCAGTTCTCGGGCATCTTCGCCTCGGGGATCACGCCGATGATCGCGACGGCACTGATGGCCGCGAATGACAACGACCCGTTCTGGCTTTGCGCCTATGTCGTCTTCGCCGCGCTGGTGTCTTTCGTCTGCGCCGTGCTGATCGGCCGCCGCGAGCGCGGCTAGAGCCTTGCCGGGCGGCAGCCCCGCCCGGCCTTCCTTCCCGAACCATGGGCGCGAGCCCGCAAAGGATGCCAAGATGAGCCAAGCATCAGACCTCGCGGATTACGTCATCGTCGGCGCCGGATCGGCCGGCTGCGTGGTCGCGAACCATCTTTCCGCCGATCCCGCGATCCGCGTCGCCCTGCTGGAAGCCGGCAACCGCGACTCGAGCCCCTGGATCCATATCCCGGTCGGCTATTTCCGCACCATGCACAACCCGGACTTCGACTGGTGCTACGAGACCGCGCCCGACCCGGGCCTGAACGGCCGTTCGCTGCACTGGCCGCGCGGCAAGGTGCTGGGCGGGTCCTCGTCGCTGAACGGGCTGCTCTATGTCCGCGGCCAGCGCGAGGATTACGACCGCTGGGCGCAGATGGGCAACGATGGCTGGTCCTGGCGCGAGGTCGGCCCGCTGTTTCAGGAGTTGGAAACCTTCCAGCGCGGCGAGGGCGAGGGACGCGGCAGGCATGGTCCCCTGCAGGTTTCCGACCCGCGCCTGCGCCGCCGCATCTGCGAATTGTGGATCGAGGCCGCCAAGGCCAACGGCATCCCCTACAACCCCGATTACAACGGCCCGGTGCAGGACGGCGTCGGCCATTTCCAGCTGACCGTGAACAAGGGCCGGCGCTGCTCTTCGGCCGCCGCCTTCCTGAAGCCGATCCGCCATCGGCAGAACCTGGACGTGGTCACCAAGGCCCAGGTGCGCCGCGTGGTGATCGAGGACGGCCGCGCCACCGGGGTCGAGATCCGGCGCCCCGACGGCAGCCATCAGGTGATCCGCGCCGCGCGCGAGGTGATCCTCTGCGCCGGCGCCATCGGCTCGCCGCAGATCCTGATGCTGTCGGGCGTGGGCGATGCAGCGCATCTGCGCGACCACGGCATCGCGGTCGCCCATGACGCGCCCGAGGTCGGCCGCAACCTGCAGGACCACCTGCAGGCCCGGCTGGTGTTCAAATGCCGCGAGGCGACGCTGAACGACGAGGTGCGCAGCCTGATGAACAAGGCCAGGATCGGGCTGGAATACGCGCTGTTCCGCACCGGCCCGATGACCATGGCCGCCAGCCTGGTCTTCGGCTTCCTGCGCACCCGGCCCGGCCTCGCCACGCCCGACATCCAGTTCCACATCCAGCCCTGGTCCGCCGACAGCCCCGGCGAAGGGGTGCATCCCTTCTCGGCCTTCACGCAATCGGTCTGCCAGCTGCGGCCGGAAAGCCGCGGCACCATCACGCTGCGCTCGGCCGATCCTCTGGAGGCGCCGCTCATCGAGCCGAACTACCTGGCCACCCAGACCGACCGCGACACGCTGGTCGCCGGCATCGAGATCGCCCGCAAGTTCGCGCGCACCGAGCCACTGAAATCCGCCATCTCCGAGGAGTTCCGGCCGACCGCCGACGTGCAGGGCTATGACGAGGTGCTGGCCTGGGCGCGGATGAACTCGACCACGATCTACCATCCGACCGGCACCTGCCGCATGGGCGCGGACGCGCGCGCCGTGGTGGACCCGCGCCTGCGGGTGCGCGGCATCCGCGGCCTGCGGGTGGCCGATTGCTCGATCATGCCCGAGATCGTCTCGGGCAACACCAATGCGCCCGCGATGATGATCGGCGCCAAGCTGGCGCGCATGGTCCTTGACGACCGTCGCGCCGAAGCCGGCGCGGGACCCCGCGCCGGTATCGACAAAGCTGCCTGAAGGACGAGGAAACAGCCATGAGAATGACCACTGAGGAAGCCTTTATCAAGGTTTTGCAACTGCATGGTATTGAGCATGCGTTCGGGATCATCGGTTCGGCGATGATGCCGGTGTCGGATCTGTTCCCGAAGGCGGGGATCACCTTCTGGGACTGCGCGCATGAGACGAATGCCGGGCTGATGGCGGACGGGTTCACGCGCTCGACGGGCAAGATGTCGATGGCGATCGCGCAGAACGGGCCCGGGGTGACCGGCTTCGTGACGCCGGTCAAGACCGCCTACTGGAACCACACGCCGCTTCTCCTGGTCACGCCGCAGGCGGCGAACAGGACCATCGGCCAGGGCGGCTTCCAGGAGATGGAGCAGATGCGGCTCTTCGCCGATTGCGTGTGTTATCAAGAGGAAGTGCGCGATCCCTCGCGCATCCCCGAGGTCCTGAACCGGGTGATCATGCAGGCCTGGCGCAACTCGGCGCCGGCGCAGATGAACATCCCGCGCGACATGTGGACCCAGGTCATCGACGTCGAACTGCCGCAGGTGGTCCGCTTCGAGCGGCCGGCGGGCGGCGAGGCGGCGGTGGCCGAGGCGGCGCGGCTGCTCAGCGAGGCGCGGTTCCCGGTCATCCTGTCGGGCGCCGGCGTGGTCTTGTCGGGCGCGATCCCGGACCTGGCGAAGCTCGCCGAGCGGCTGGATGCGCCGGTGGCCTCGAACTACCAGCACAATGACAGCTTCCCGGGCAGCCACCCGCTGGCGGTGGGGCCCTTGGGCTACAACGGCTCGAAGGCGGCGATGGAGCTGATCGCCAAGGCCGACGTGGTGCTGGCGCTGGGGACGCGGCTCAACCCGTTCTCGACCCTGCCGGGCTACGGCATCGACTACTGGCCGAAGGAGGCGAAGATCATCCAGGTCGACATCAACGCCGACCGCATCGGGCTGACCAAGAAGGTCACCGTGGGCATCCAGGGCGACGCGGCCAAGGTGGCGCGCGCCGTCCTGGCGCAGCTCGCCCCCACGGCGGGCGACGCCGGCCGGGCCGAGCGCAAGGCGCTGATCGCGCAGACGAAATCCCGCTGGGCGCAGGAGCTTTCGAGCCTCGACCACGAGGATGACGATCCCGGCACGGAATGGAACGCCGAGGCGCGGGCGCGCGACGCCGGGCTGATGTCGCCCCGCCAGGCCTGGCGGGCGATCATGCAGGCGGTGCCGAAGGAGGCGATCGTCAGCTCGGACATCGGCAACAACTGCGCCATCGGCAATGCCTATCCGAGCTTCGAGGCCGGGCGCAAATACCTGGCGCCGGGCCTGTTCGGGCCCTGCGGCTACGGCTTCCCGGCGATCCTGGGCGCCAAGATCGGCAATCCGGACGTGCCGGTGATCGGCTTTGCCGGCGACGGCGCCTTCGGCATCTCGATGAACGAGATGACCGCCTGCGGCCGCGCGGACTGGCCGGCGATCACCATGGTGATCTTCCGCAACTACCAATGGGGCGCGGAAAAGCGCAACACGACGCTGTGGTACGCCAACAACTTCGTCGGCACCGAGCTCGACCGCGACACCTCCTATGCCGGCATCGCCCGGGCCTGCGGGCTCCTCGGCGTGCAGGTGAAGTCGCAGGAGGAGCTGACGGCGGCCCTGCACGAGGCGGTCGAGCGGCAGATGCAGAACCGCGAGACCACCTTCATCGAGGTGCTCTTGAACCAGGAGCTGGGCGAGCCCTTCCGCCGCGACGCGATGAAGAAGCCGGTGGTGGTGGCGGGCATCGACCCGGCCGACATGCGCCCGCAGCAGGGCGCGGCCTGACGCGGGAAGGCCTGACGCAGAAAGGCCGGCCCCGGCTTTCACCGTTGGGCAAATACCCCGGGGGGTGCGCTTGCCGGGCCCCATCGAGGGGCCAGGCAAGCGCGAGGGGGGCGGCGCCCCCCTCGGGGGCCCGGCCTCGCCGATCCCGCCCGAGGCCGCGCGCCCCTTCCGACGACGACCCGGCGCGACCCCCCTCGCGCCGGCCCCATCCCCGCATCCCGGTGACGACGATGACAACCACCCTGATCCCCTCGCGCAGCCTCATCTCGGAGGCCTTCCCGGGCTTCGCCGTCTCGGCGCTGGTGGCGGCGACGGCGCAGTTCCTGTCGGACCATTACGGTGCCCCGGCCATGCTGCTGGCGCTGCTTCTGGGCCTGGCGCTGAACTTCCTGGCCGAGGACGGCACCCGCACCGCGCCGGGCGTCGCCCTGACCGCGCGCAGCGTGCTGCGGCTCGGGGTGGCGCTTTTGGGCGCGCGGATCTCGGTCGACATGCTGGCGGCGCTCGGGCCGCGCGCCATCGGGCTGGTGGCCGCCGGGGTGGTGCTGACCATCCTCTGCGGCCTCGCGCTCGCCCGGCTCGGCGGCCGGGACTGGCGCTTCGGGCTGCTCACTGGCGGCTCGGTCGCGATCTGCGGCGCCTCGGCGGCCATGGCCATCGCCGCCGTGCTGCCGCGCCACGAGAAATCCGAGCGCGACCTGGTCTTCACCGTGCTCTCGGTCACCGTGCTCTCGACCCTGGCCATGGTGCTCTACCCGATGCTGGCCGCGCTCTTCGGCTTCACGGCGCGCGACAGCGGCGTCTTCCTGGGCGGCACCATCCATGACGTGGCCCAGGTGGTCGGCGCCGGCTTCTCGGTCGGCCCCGAGACCGGCGAGACCGCCACCCTGGTCAAGCTGATCCGGGTCTCGATGCTGGCGCCGGTGGTGCTGGCGATCTCGCTGATCATCCGGGCGCGCGGGCTGGCCGACAGCGACGGCGGCACGGCGCCGCCGCTGCTGCCGGGCTTCGTGCTGGGCTTCCTGGCGCTGGCGGCGCTGAACAGCGCCGGCGCGATCCCGCAGGCGCTCTCGGACCTCGCCGGGCAGCTGTCCCGCTGGGCGCTGCTGATCGCCATCGCGGCGGTCGGCATCAAGACCTCGCTCAAGCGCATGCTCGAGGTCGGCACCGGCGCCATCGCGCTGATCGTGGCGGAAACCGTGTTCCTCGGCGTCTTCGTGGTCGCCGGCCTGCATCTTCTGGGATAGCCGATGAAACCGCTCGACCGCATCCATGCCGAAGCCCGCGCCCGCGCCCGCCACATCATCCTGCCCGAGGGCGCGGATCCGCGCGTGGCCGAGGCGGCGCGGCGCATCACCGAACAGGGCCTGGCCCGCGTCACGCTGATGAACGGGCCCGCGATCCCCGGCGTCACCGCCCTGGACCCGGCCGAGGCGCCGGACCTGGCGGAACTTGCCGATCACTGGCACCGGCTGCGCGCCGCGCGCGGCATGACCGCGGAACGCGCGCTCGACGACATGCGCGACCCCATCCGCCAGGCGGCGATGCGGGTGCGGCTGGGCCAGGCCGACGGCACGGTCGGCGGCGCCGTCGCCACCACCGCCGACACGGTGCGGGCGGCGCTGCAGATCATCGGCAAGGCGCCGGATGCCGGGATCGTCTCGAGCTTCTTCCTGATGCTCGCTTGCGGGCCCGAGGCGCCGGTCCAGGGCGGGATGATCTTTTCCGATTGCGGGCTGGTGATCCAGCCCGACGCGGCCGAGCTTGCCGCCATCGCGCGCGCGGCCGCGGCGAGCTGCCGCCAGCTCCTGGCCGAGAAGCCGCGGGTGGCGCTTCTGTCCTTCTCGACCGCGGGCTCGGCCGAGCATCCGAGCCTCGGGCGGCTGCGCGAGGCCCTGGCGCTGATCCGCGCCGCCGAGCCGGATCTCGAGGTCGATGGCGAACTGCAGTTCGACGCCGCGCTCGACGAGGCGATCCGGGCCAGGAAGGCGCCGCAGAGCCGGCTGACCGGGCGGCCGAACGTCTTCATCTTCCCGGACCTGGCGGCGGGCAACATCGGCTACAAGATCGCGCAGCGCCTGGGCGGGCTGACGGCGATCGGCCCGATCCTGCAGGGCCTCGCCCGCCCCGCCAACGACCTCTCCCGCGGATGCTCCGTCGAGGACATCGTCAACGCAACCGCAATAACCGCAATCCAGGCCGCCGCCAGGACAAAAGCCCCCGCCTAACCCCCCAGATCCCGCAAAGCCACGGCGATGCGGCCGATGCTCTCGGGAATGCGATCCAACGAGAGCGAATGATTTCCGGCCCCCTGCGGGGTAAAGTTTCAACCAGGGCCACCGATCGATGATCGGTCCCGCAACCAGAAGCAGCAGGCCACGCCCGCCACCCTGGGACGTGCCAAGCCACAGGAGGAGAAACCATGCCTGAACAGTCTGGAAACACCGAAGCCGTCCGCGATGCGGATGCGATCGACGGCGCGCGGCGCGGTTTTCTGAAAACGACCGGTCTGTCCGCGCTGGGGACGGTGCTGGGCATGGCCGTGCCGTTCGGGCGCAACCTGCCCGCGGGCTTCGTGCCCGCCGCGCTGGCCCAGGACACCGGCCTGGACCTGATGGCCGGCAAGCAGGGGCTGGTGGTGCTGGGCGACCGGCCGCTGAACGCCGAGACTCCGGCGCATCTGCTGGACGACGACGTCACCCCCTATGAGCGGCTGTTCGTCCGCATGAACGGCCTCGTGCCGCAGACGGCGCTGGACCAGGACGCCGAGGGCTGGGTGCTGACCGTGGACGGCGAGGTCGAGACCCCGCTGGAGCTGACCATCGACGATCTGAAGTCGCGCTTCGAGACCGTCACCCGGCGGCTGGTGATCGAATGCGGCGGCAACGGCCGGGCCTTCTTCCAGCCCGGAACCTCGGGCAACCAGTGGACCACCGGCGCGGTCGGCTGCCCGGAATGGACCGGCGTGCGGCTGGCCGAGGTGCTGAAGGCGGCGGGCGTCAAGGAAAGCGCCGTCTATACCGGGCATTACGGCAATGACGTGCATCTGAGCGGCGACGAGGAGAAGGAGGTGATCTCGCGCGGCGTGCCGATCGAAAAGGCGCTGGAAGAGGACGCGATCATCGCCTGGGCGATGAACGGCGAACCGCTGTCGCCGCTGCACGGCTTTCCGCTGCGGCTGGTGGTGCCGGGCTATCCGGCCTCGGCCTCGCAGAAATACCTCAACCGCATCCGGGTCCGCGACAGGGAACATGACGGCGCCAAGATGACCGGCGATTCCTATCGCATTCCCGCCTATCCGGTCGCGCCCGGCACCGAGGTGCCCGAGGAGGACATGGTGGTGCTGACCGAGATGCCGGTGAAATCCATCGTCACCTTCCCGGAAACCGGCACCGAGGTGAAGGCGGGCGAGGCGGTCGAGGTGCGCGGCCATGCCTGGTGCGGCAAGGGCGATCTCGCCTCGGTGCATGTCTCGCTGGATTTCGGCCAGACCTGGCAGGAGGCCGCGCTGGAGCCGGCGCCGAACCGCTTCGCCTGGCAGCGCTGGCGGGCAAGCGTGACCCTGCCGCAGCACGGCTATTACGAGGTCTGGGCGCGGGCGGTCGATCAGGACGGCATCGGCCAGCCGCCGCTGTCGCCGGTTTGGAACCCGCGCGGCTATGCCAACAACATCCAGCACCGCATCGCGCTGGTCGCGGTCGGCTGAGGGGTGGCGCGATGTTCAGGATCATCAAGACATTCGCCGCCGCCCTGGCCGTGCTGGTGCTGGGGACCGGCCTGGTCGCGGCCGAGGCAAGGCTCGATCCCATGGGCGCGCTGGCGGGGCGGCCGGCCGGCTCGCATCCGCTCGATCCCATGACGGCGCTCCGCGCCAGGGCAGATGCGGGCGAGGCGCGGGCGGGAAACGAGGAATTCGGCGGCCTGCCCGACGGCGAGGGCGCCGAGGAAACCTATTACCAATGCGTCGCCTGCCATTCGACCGAGATCATCAAGCAGCAGCGCGTCACCGACCACCGCTGGGACGAGCTGTGGCGCTGGATGGTCGAGGCGCAGGGCATGGCCGAGCCGGACGAGGAGACAAAGGCGCTGATCCTGGCCTATCTCAAGACCAACTTCTCGTCCGAGAGATAGGCGGAGACGGGTGCCGGGGATGCGGCGTGATCGCCGCAGACATGATCGAGGTCCGCGGGAATTCGACCTGCATGCATCGCCCCTGAGATGCGGACCACCCCGGGCAGGATGACCTGCCCCGGAATCACCGGCCGGGACGCCCCTTCCCCGAACCGGGGCCCCGCAGGCGGGGTCCCGATGATCGGTCAGCGATGGCTACGATCGCTCGCTGGCCTTCCATTCCGCCCAGCTCGACTGGCCCTTCATGAAGTCCTCGATCTGCTGGCGGTTGGCCTCCAGCCGGGGATCGTGCCGCAGATAGAAGCGGGTCTCGCGCGCGATCAGGCCCGACAGGATCAGCAGCCCGATCAGGTTCGGAATGGCCATCAAGCCGTTCATCACGTCCGAAAAGTTCCAGACGACGCCCAGCTGGACCGTGCAGCCCAGCAGCACCACCAGCGAAAACAGGATGCGGAAGGGCATGACGCCGCGATGGCCGACCAGCCGCTCGAGGTTGCGCTCGCCGTAATAGGCCCAGCCCAGGATGGTCGAATAGGCGAACAGGACCAGGCCGATGGTCACGATCCAGTGCCCCCACTGCCCCGGCAGGCCATGGCTGAACGCCTGTCCCGTCATGATCGAGGGCGAGATCTGCAATCCGGTCTGCGGATCGACCTGGTTCCAGACGCCGGTGGTGATGATCACCAGGCCGGTGCAGGACACGACGATGATCGTGTCGATGAAGGTCTGGGTCATCGACACCAGCCCCTGCCGCACCGGATGCGTGGTCTGCGCCGAAGCGGCGGCGATCGCGGCCGAGCCCATGCCGGATTCGTTCGAGAAGATGCCGCGCGCCACGCCGAACTGCACCGCGATCATGATGGTGGAGCCCAGGAAGCCGCCCGTCGCCGCCGTCCCGGTAAAGGCCTGCGAAAAGATCTCGCCCAAGGCGGCGGGCAGCGCCTGGATGTTGACCAGCAGGATATAGAGCGCGCCCAGCACGTAGAACAGGATCATCACCGGCACCAGCCCGGCCGTCACCCGGCCGATGGACTTGATGCCCCCGACCAGCACGACCAGCGTCAGGACGGCCAGGACGACCCCGGTGATCCAGGTCGGGATCATGAAGCTGCGCTCGAGATTCGAGGCGATCGAATTGCCCTGCGTCATGTTACCGATGCCGAAGCAGGCGCAGACGGCGAATATCGCGAAGCACAGCGCAAGGAACCTGCCGAAACCGTTCGGGATGCCGCGCTCCAGGTAGTATTGCGGGCCGCCGTTCTTCTCGCCCACCTCGTCGGTGGTGCGGAAGCGCACGCCGAGAAAGGCTTCGGCATATTTCGACGCCATGCCGAGGATCGCCGTGACCCACATCCAGAACAGCGCCCCCGGACCGCCGGCCGCGATGGCCGTCGCCACGCCGACGATATTGCCGGTGCCGACGGTCGCCGCCATGGCGGTGGTCAGCGCCTGGAATTGCGAGATGTCGCCTTCGGCGTCGTCATCCTTGCGTTTCAGCAGGCCGAGACGCAGGGCCGCGCCCAGCCGGACAAGCTGGATGCCCTGCAGCCGGATCGTCAGGTAAAGCCCCGTGCCCAAAAGCAACGGAATAAGAAGATAAGGCCCCCAGACGATGCCGCCGAGCTTTCCCAAGACTTCCTCTAACTTGTCGAGTCCCATCAATCCATCTCGTGTTATTGCAATGACCACAAACGGCGGTGTTCGGGGCCGGATGTCAAGTTCGGCCGGGGCCGGGTCTTTGCCGAACGGATCATGGGCGATCCCATGGGGGCTTGCTTTCGGTTGCCCACCCCTTGATCCGCCCTGCCGCCCCGCTACTTGCAGGCAAGGCGTGTGCTGCGTGCGCCCAGGGTGTCCTCCCTGACGACGGAGACTGGTTCGACCCGTTTCTGACAGGGAGCGTGCTATGAAAGCACATATCCGCAGCTTTCCCGAACAAACCGCCGGTGGGCCATTCGCCTTCTCCGCATCTGGCGAATTCTGGCCGAAAACCGCCTGCTGCCGCTGCTGTTTCAGACTGGGAACAGGAGGCCGCCCGCAGATGAAAGACGGTTATGGCATAAAAGACATTCATCAAAACCGGGATCCCCGCCGGCGAGGTCAGGTTTGCCGTCGCCCTGATGCGCGAGAGCGGCTCTCTTGCGGTCCTCTTGCACAAGCAGCCGAAGCCTTTGCCCGATATCTGGCCAGGCAATCCGCGGGGCGACGCATGAGCAAGGACAAGGAAGCGGGTCACAACAGGAAAAGCGAGGAAAAGCGGGTTTGCCTCGATGATCTTGAGATTGAGCTGATCGGGGTAACGACCACGCGCAGGCAAGCCTTCAGGAACCTCGTGATCCTTGTGGCGGCATATTCATCCAGCTTGGGATTGCTCTACTGGTTATTGCATTGATCCCGTGAACCTCCATGATCAGGCCGATAACCTGGCTGCGGACGCCTGACCGGGGCGTGATGAAACGCAGGCAGGGCGGCGACAGGCGTCTCGTCGCGCCGGATCGCCAGGAACGGATTTTTCAGAACCTGGACGAGATCGCCGCATTGGCGACGTCATTCGCCCCATGGGCAAAGCTGAGCAGCGCCGCCGAGGCGACCAGGGGAGTGCCGAACAGCACCTTCAGCGACTTGTTGCGATTCTCCAGCCCCTCGGACTGGCGGCGGGTGACCGGCATCATCAGCAGCCAGGAGCAGAAGCCCACCAGCAGGCCCAGCAGCAGCGCCGAGCGCATCGAGATCTCGACCAGCTGCTTCAGCCCCTTCATCGCCAGATAGGCCGTGAAGGCCCCCGCCATGATGCCCACCAGGATCGGCACCCAGACCCGCGCCACCGCGATCGGTTGCCGGGACCGACGGGTTTGGCCGGCGGCCGGCACGGCGCGGCCTTCGGGACGTGACGCAACGGCACATTTTCGCCGCCCTGGAGTGGTTGTCATCAGCGGCGGCTCTGAACTAGCCTCGACCCCAGACGATCTGGAAAACAGGGAGATGCAGATGAAACTCAGGACATTCCTCGCCGCCATTGCCATCGCCGCCTCGCTCGGCCCAGCCGCTTCGGCGCAAGAGATGTCGTTCTTTCGCATCGGCACCGGCGGCACGGCCGGCACCTATTACCCGATCGGTGGATTGATCGCGAATGCCATTTCCAACGCACCGGGCTCGCGCGCCTGCGAGGATGGCGGTTCTTGCGGCGTGCCGGGGCTGGTTTCGACGGCGGTGGCTTCGAACGGTTCCGTGGGTAATGTCAACGCCATCAACGGCGGCGCCATGGAAGCCGGCTTCAGCCAGTCCGACGTCGCCTATTGGGCGCAGACCGGCACTGGCTTGTGGGAAGGCCAGCCTGCCGTCGAAAAGCTTCGGCTGATCGCCAATCTCTATCCGGAAAGCATCCATCTGGTGGCGCGCAAGGACGCGGGCATCGCTTCGGTCGCCGATCTCAAGGGCAAGCGGGTTTCGCTGGACGAGCCCGGCTCGGGCACGCTGGTCGATGCCAAGATCATCCTTGACGCATACGGCCTGTCCGAAAAGGACATTACCCCGGAATATCTCAAGCCGGACCAGGCGGCGGACCGGATGCGCGACGGGGCGATGGACGCCTTTTTCTTCGTCGGCGGCTATCCGGCGGGCGCGATCGCGGAGCTGGCCAGCCAGCATGACGTGACTCTGGTGCCCATCACCGGCCCCGAGGCCGACAAGCTGCGCGAAACCTACAGCTTCTTTGCCGCCGACACGGTTCCGGCCGGGACCTATGACGGGCAGGATGCCGATGCCGCCACCCTCTCGGTCGGGGCGCAGCTTGTGACCAGCGCCGACCAGCCCGAAGAGCTGATCTACGGCATCACCAAGGCCCTTTATAACGAAAACACCCAGAAACTGTTCGCCGCCGGCCATGCCAAGGGCAAACAGATCACCCTGGACAATGCGACTCTGGGTGCCGGTATCCCCTTCCACCCCGGCGCCGAGCGTTTCTACAAAGAGGCCGGCAAGCTGGAATAAGCAGGCACGCAAGCCGACGGGGGATGCGGCCGAGGTTCGGCCGCGTCCCTTGGCCTTTGAATTGCACGGCAGGAATTCCGAATGACCCAGACCACCCCCCAGCTTTCCGAGGATCAGCTTCGCGCGCTGGAAGAGGAATACGATCCCGAGGCCCGCTTTCGCACGGTGACGCGTTCCGTCGCCATCCTGACCGGGGTGATCCTGTTCCTGCTGTCCTGCTATCACTTCTATACGGCGGGCTTCGGCATCCCGCGCGCGACCACGCATCGCGGGCTGCATATGGGCGTGTCGCTGTTCGTCATTTTCCTCAGCTTCTCGGCGCTGGCGCGCAACCGCCACAGGACGGACGGCTTCGCCGTTCTCGGCGTGCCGGTGACGGACTGGCTGCTGGCCATCGGCGGCGCCATCAGCGCCTTCTATGTGCCCTGGATCTACGATCAGTTGCAGTTCCGCGTCGGCAACCCGCTGCCCATCGACATCGCCATGGGCACGGTGCTGCTGCTGGCGCTGATGGAGGCGGTGCGCCGCTCGATGGGCTGGCCGTTGCCGGTCATCGCGGCCCTGTTCATCGCCTATGCCTATTTCGGCAAGTCCATGCCGGGCATCCTGGTCCATCCCGGCGCCGACTGGGCCAATATCGTCAACCACCTCTACCTGACCTCGCAGGGCATCTACGGCACCGCGCTTGGCGTCATCGCCACCTATGTGTTCCACTTCGTGCTGTTCGGGGTGATGGCGCAGAAGATCGGACTGGGGCAGCTTTTCATCGACCTGGCCACGGCGCTGGCCGGGCGGTTCGCCGGCGGGCCGGCCAAGGTCTCGGTCATTTCCTCGGCAATGCTGGGCACGATCTCGGGCTCGTCGATCGCCAATACGGTGACCACCGGCGCGCTGACCATCCCGGCCATGATCAAGATCGGCTTCAAGCGCCATTTCGCGGCCGCGGTCGAGGCGGCGTCCTCGACCGGCGGGCAGATCACCCCACCGGTGATGGGGGCGGTCGCCTTCCTGATGGTCGAATACCTGGGCATCCCGCTGCGCACCATCCTGATCGCCGCCGTCGTGCCGGCCTTCATGCATTTCTTCGGCGTGCTGGTTCAGGTGCATCTGGAGGCCAAGCGTCTCGGCATCCGCGGCCTGCGCCAGGAAGAGCTGCCGAAAGCCGCCAAGGTGCTGCGCGAGGGCTGGCTGTCGGTGTTTCCGCTGGTGCTGCTCGTGTGGATGTTGATGTCCGGCCGCACACCCTTCCTGTCGGCCTTCTGGGCCATCACCGCCTGCATGGTGGTCTATCTGATCCAGCGCGTTCTCGCAGCGGGCATGCTCGAGGGCGTCAAGGAAACCGCCGCCGGCATCTATGAAGGCTTCGTCGCCGGTGCCCGGCAATCGCTGGCGGTGACGGCAGCCGCGGCGCTGGTCGGCGTGGTGATCGGCATCGTCACCCTGACCGGCGTCGGCTTCAAGATCGCCTTCATGGTCACCTCCGTCGCAGCAAACTGGGCGACATCGCTGCACGGGCTGCTGGCCGCGCTGCCCTTCGAGCTGTTCAGCATCCAGACCTTGACGCTGCTTTTCACCCTGCTGATGACGGCGGTGGTCTGCGTGCTGATGGGCTGCGGCGTTCCGACGACGGCGAATTACATCATCATGGTCGCGGTGGCGGCGCCGGTGCTGGGCATGATGAATGTGGAACCGTTGGTGGCACATTTCTTCGTGTTCTATTTCGGCGTGCTGGCCGACGTGACGCCGCCAGTCGCGCTGGCAGCCTATGCCGGCGCAGGGATCGCGGGGGCCAACGGCTTCAAGGCCGGCAATACCGCCTTCCGGCTGTCGATGGGCAAGGCCATGGTGCCGTTTGTCTTCGTCTTCTCGCCTTCGCTGCTGCTGGTCACGCAGTCCTTTACCCTGCCCGATTTCCTGCTGGCCTTTACCGGTTCGGTTCTGGGCATCGTGGCCCTGTCGGCCGCGATCACGAACTGGCTTCTGGGGCCACTGCTGCTGGTCGAGCGGCTGCTGCTGCCCGTCGCGGCGCTGATGATGATCGCGCCGGAGGTTGTCTCGACCCTGATCGGCGCAGCAATCCTGGGGGTCGTGCTGCTGCGGCAATATCTCGCCGGGCGTTCCGGCCCCAGCCCGGAGCCGGCCAGATGAGCCGCGGTCTGCCCGCCATGCCGGGCGGGCGGCGCTGATCTGGCCATGCAGGGCAACGATCCGGCGACGATCTGGGGCTCATTGCGCCGGGCTGGCGTGCCGATATCGCGGTCTTTCGCGCTCTGGCCGGGTTCGAGGCGCGGCTGGTCCTGGCCTCGGGCAGGCCGGTCGCCCGCGACGGCACCTGCCTTGCCCCGATCCGGGAGCCGGAGACGCCGCCTTTTACCGATACGATGAAGCTGGGCCACCTGCGCCCCGAGGATTTCCAGATCTCCGCGGTCGGTCCGCTGGCTCGGGTCAATACGGTCAGGCGGCAAACTGCTGGCGCTGCTGGGACTGCCGGTCTGCGGATTGCTGTCGAATCGTCCGACGGCAGAGGTGGCCGAAGCGCTGTCCGCGCTGCGGGATGCCGCGGCCGAGGTGGCGGACTGGCTGCCGCCCCTGCACAGCTTCAAATCCCTGGTCGGGGCTTCGCTCGCCTGCAATCCGGGTCCGCATGTCACCGATATCGGCATCTGCGACGAAACGACCGGAGAGCCGTCGAACCGTGGACTGATCCCAGGCGAGGCGTCTGCCGGCCTGGATGAAGAATGCGCGACGGAAGCGGGGCAAGAGCCACAAGGTCGGCCGCCAGCTTGAAGGCCCGTACCACCGGCGGGTTGACCGGCATCGGCAGACGGCGGCGCAGGGCAACAAATGCGGCCAGCCCGTAGCGCATCACCGCCAGTTCCAGACCGGCGCGAAACTCCACCATATTCGCCCCGAAATGCGCTGGGAATAGCGCCCAGATCCGGCACCTCGATCTGCCAGCCTTGCCGAACCGGCCCATCGACGCGGCTCCGACCAGCCGGTCAAGCGACGCCATCGGCCCCCGCGCCAGACCGGCATCGGTTGCCCGACCTGCGACAGGATCGAGGTCATCACGGAAAGCTTCCGCGGGCTGCGGTTGCCGGGCAGGATCGCCGTCTCGATCACCTGCGGCTTGTCAGACCCGGCCAGGGCGCGCGCATCGCCGCGCTGGACAGCGCCGGAACCGAGGACAGTCCCGGCAGGATGCATGATCCCGCGGCCCGCGCCTCGCTCGCTCGTTGGGCCCGCCGCAAGCCAGCGTGGGGTGCCCGCCCCGATCTTCCATGGCCGATGACCGCCACCCCGCGCCGTGCTATCCTGCTGGTCAAAGGCAATCTTTCGGTGCGTTCATGAAGTCCGTCGATCCCTTTGCCCTTGTCCTTGCGCTGCTGGTCAATTTCGCCACCATCCGGCTGGGCAGCTATCTGCTGCCGGATGCGTTCTACTTCTCATTCTCGGCCTTTCTGTTCGACAACCGCGACCTGGTGAAGCCGGTGGCGCTGGCGATCAAGCTGGCGACGCCCTTCCTGACAGCCTTTGCCCTGACGGCGGCTGTCATGGCGCTGCTGCGGGTGCAGCGGGATTTCATCCCGCCCGACCGGACGCCCCGGCTGGATCTGGCGGCCCTGGCGCGCGACCAGCTGCCGCTGACGCTGGCCTTTGCGGCCTTCTTTGCGGCGCTGCTGATGGCATGGCCCTATATCCTGCTGTGGGATCTGCTGATCGACCCGTCGCTGGTGCGCTATCGGCTGATCTATCTGGTGGCCTATTTCGCCTATTTCACCGGCTATGCGCTGTTTGCTCTGGCCGGGGCGAATACCGCCGCGACCGTGCTGGCCCCCAACCCCGCGCGCGCGCCGCTGACCTGGGCCACGCTGACCACGCATCCGCTGACCAAGCCGCTGTTCGAAATGGTGGGCGGCGGCGTCTCGGCCACGCTGGCGGCTTTCCTGGCCAGCCGCGCCGGAGGCTAGCATGGCGGGGTGGCTCGCGCTGTTGCGAAAGCTGTTCCTGCCGCCGCTGCTGGCCGTGGCGCTGGCAGCGCTGCTGGCGCCCCTGCTATTCCTTGGCGCGACCGACCTGCAACCCGGGCCGCGCTATCGGCCCGACGGCGGCGACCGGCCGCCCTCGCCCCTGGTCAACCTGGCAGCGACCGCGCTGTTCCGCGCCGGCTTCATCCGTATCTCTCCCGCCCTGGAGGAGACCGGAGACGAGGATGGGACAACCGGCCCCGCCCGCACCCGCTGGGATGCGGTCGGCCTGCCCCATGCCTGCACCAACGACCCGTTGGTCAAGGCCCTGGTCGCGGCCGAGGTCTATATGCGCCCGGCCTGGCGGCGGCAGATGGAAATGGCGCTTGCCGAAGGTTGGTTCGCCCTGGCCGGCCGCGCGCCGGACTGGTCCTATGGCATGGCGCAGGTGCGGCTTTCCACCGCCCGCAAGGCCATCACCCAAGCGCAGCGCGACCATGCGGCATGGCTGCCTGACGGGGCTGGGCCGGACCTGTCCGACCGCGGCTTGCTGGACCTGCTGGCCGATCCCTGCAACGCCATCCGCATCGCCACGCTGGTCGCCGACGGTCCTCGCGGCCCGAGCGACAGCGCCGCGACCGTCGCCACCCGCTATCGCGGCGCGGCCTTGCACGAGACGCTGCCGGGCGTCGTCACCTATGAGCGGCTGGTCGGTGAAATGGCCGAGCGGATGCTGCCCGGCCTTGCCTCGCCCACCGTGCTGGACGACATCTGGCAGGATCCGCATCAGGGCAATCTCGATCTGACGCCTGCCGACCTGCCGCCTCCGCTCGTCCTGCTGGCCTGCCTGCCGGAGGAGAACGAGCCAATGACCGGCGGCTGGCTTTATGCCCCGAGCTCGGGCGAGAATTCCGACAGCCAATGGATCAGCAGGGCGGATTTCGCCAAGGCTCTGGCGGCGCTCGACCCGCAAGAGGCGCGGCTGGTGTTTTTTGCGCCCCCGCAGGCTGCCGATGCCTATCCGGTGCCGGACGGCTCGCTGGCCTCGCTGGCGGCGCTGGCCGAGATCGACGCGTTTATCTATCCGGGCCTGCTGCGCCGAGGTTGGGTCGGAATGGAACGCCGGCCGGCGGATGAACCCCTGCCCTGTGCTTCCGGCTTTGGCATACTGTCGGCGACGCCGCCCGACCGGTTCCGCGACATGCTTGGGCTGCGTCCCTCACCGGAAGCAGCGGTATTGTTCCAATGACGGACCCTCCAGGAAAGCCCGATGATCGAAACGTCTGATCCGGCCTGCGCCATGATACGGCCTGCGCCGGAGACGCCTCGAACCAGCCATTCGGGCTAGAGGCTGTCAGTCCACGATCCCGGCGCGGTCCACGAAAATCGCCCCGGCCTGGGCCGGTGCAACCAACCGCAGGAGATGGCCGTGAAGGCATTTCTGATCATGAACATGGCGGCCTGCGCCCTGGCGCTTGCGTTTCCTGGCGGGCCGGCCCTGGCGAAGCCGGCCCGTACCGCCGGGATGACTGCACAGGTCCAGCAGCTCGGCCCACGGCGCAAGTCCAGGTCGCCGGAGCCGAGGGTTGGGTCTGCCGCGGGGATGTCCCCTCGGGTTCGAGCCGCTCGTCCTCGCGCGGCAAATCCTCGGGGTCCGGCGCTGGTGGAAGCCGCACGTCGAGCGGGACCGCGCAGCAGACGGTATGGCTCAAATGCTCGGACAAGACCAATGCCTCCGCCCGCGTCCGGCATGACGCCGGACGCCGGGTGGACCATCTGGTTCAATCACAAGACCCATGGCCGCGCGGAACTGCGCGTTCGTGACAATTGAAATAGAAGTCGAGAGGAATTTATCGTGGCTTTCATATCCATGCGCCTTGCGCTTGGTGGAACGGTTGCCGCGCTCATGGTCAGCGCAGCAGCCGTCAACGCGGATACGGTCTTCACTCCAGTCGCCGATCTTTCGGGCCGGATCAGCGCATCATCTGCTGAGCGGGGCGCCCCCGTTCTCAGGGGTAGCAGGGCGGTGATTTCCGGCGAGGGGCTGGTTCCCGGCCAGGAAATTACCTTGATGCGGGGACCGCATGTGCTGAACGCGGAAGCCCCGCTCGTCGTCGATGCCGAAGGAAAATTCGGCTTCGACTTGGCGGTCGACGCGGAAGCCGCCATCGGGCAGCAGCCGATCTTGGTCATCGCGGAAAAGCCGGCAGCGGCACAGGTCGTGACGTTGAAGATTTCCCCGGAGGTGCCGCTGTCGGGTGCCGACAAGTTCGACATTGCGAACGGTCCGGTCGCTCGGGGGCTTTATCAGGTGGCCTACAGCAAGGCCCGCAAGGCCCTGTTCGTGACATCCGCAGTGGGGCGTCCGCCGGTCAAGCAATCCGCGCTGACCAAGCTCGACGCCGATACGCTTAAAGTCTTGGCCCAAGCTACGCCGGGTGCGGCACCAGCACGCCGCGAGGGAGAAGACGGCGGCCTGTTCGCGGTCTACGGCATCGGCGTCGACGATGCGAACGGCACTGTCTGGGTGACCAACTCCCGGCAGAACACGATCGCCGTCTATCGTCAGGATGATCTTTCGCTGGTCAAGCAGTTCGCGCCGGGCGAGGTGAACCACGCCCGCGACGTCGTTATCGACGAGGTGAACGGCCGCGCCTACGCTTCCGCCACGCGCACCGGAAACATTGAGGTTTTCGACACGAAAACCCTTGAGAAGCTCGATCCGATTATTCTTGAATCCACGCAACGCGGCGAGGAATTTTCGGCCATGGCGCTGGACCTGGATCCTGCCGGCGGCAAGTTGCTCAATGTTTCGATGAGCACGAACGAGGCCGCGGTCGTCGATCTGAATAGCGGTAAGGCAAAGCTCATCCCGCTGCCCGGCGCGAAATCGGCCTCGGGCGTGGCCTACGATCCCAAGGAAGAGCTGATTTTCGTGGCCTCGCAGGGCAGCGACAACCTGCTGATCGTGAAAGAGGCCTCGGGCGAGGTTCTGTTCGGCGTGCCGGTCGGGGCACAGCCACTGAATGTCGCCTTCGAGCCTGTCTCGCGGCTCGCCTTCGTGGCTACCCGCGGCGCGGGCACGATCACCGTGGTGAATACCTCCGGCGAAATCGTGGCCAATCTGGATGCCGGAAACCTGCCCAACCAATTGCGCGCGGACGGCGCCGGCAATGTCTGGGCGGTCAACAAGGCTCGGGGAGAGAACGATCCGACGGGCGACAATATCTGGCGGATCCGTGCCAAAGCCGAATAGGCCGTAAGCCGCAGCATCAGCGATCAGCCTCGCCCGGACAATTCGGGCGGGGCCTCGCGCCAAGAACGCCCCCCGTTTCCCCAGCCGCTAAAGAGGATAATCCCGTTATGGGTTCAATCGTATTATGTCCGTCATTTCAGCGCTTTTTGCCATCTTGCGCGATGGGTGGCTGGACATCCTGCTGGGGAGCGGCGGTTGTCGCGTTCTATCCTGAGACAAGTCAGGTGCATGGGAAATTCTCTGCGATGTTCGATCCCACATTCCTTCTGGGTGAATTCGCTGCGAATGCATATGCTGCCGACGAAGAGGTCCATGTCTCGGCGACCAGCGCGATCCTTGTCGGAGGCTCATGTCTGGCAATGAAGGGGCGACCTGTTTCCAGCGATCCTTGCGGCATAAGTCCCGAGCATGTCATGATGACGGACGACAATTGCTTTGTCGTCTGCCACCGGGCCTCCGTTTTGGCGACAGGCGCGAGGGTGGTTTCGGCTATTCTTGCAGGCTGCGGATGGCATATCGAACTGGGCGCCTATGTGTTTTCCGGGATTGCTGGCTATATCGGAACGGCATTGGCCCTGCATGTCCGGAAAGTACCTAGGTCATGTTGACAAATGGCGGAGCCAGAGGCGGATCGACGTGATGTCGATGAAGCCCAGGAAGCTTTCGGCGGTCTTGTCGTAGCGGGTGGCGACGCGACGGGCATTGTTGAGCTTGTTGAAGCACCGCTCAACGAGATTGCGCAGGCGGTAGAGCCTGCGGTCAACGGCGACCCGTAGCTTCCGGGTTTTGCGCATGGGGATGACCGGCACCACGTCGCGCACCTCCATGGTCTTGCGGATGTTGTCGGAGTCGTAGCCGCGGTCTGCGAGCAGAACGCTTGGCTCGGGCAGGTTGTCAGCCATGACCAGATCGAAGCCGAGGTAGTCCGATGTCTGCCCGGCCGTGATCTCGGTTCTCATGGGCAGGCCTGCCGCATTGACCCGCAGATGGATCTTGGTCGTGAAGCCACCTCGCGAGCGGCCGAAACCTTGGCGCGGAGTCCCCCTTTTGCGCCCGCTGCCTGATGATGAGCGCGAACCACGGTGCTGTCGATCATCTGCAGCGCATCCGGCACGATCCGGCTCTCGTTCAGCGCCTCCAGGATCTGTTCCCACAGCCCCGCCAACGTCCAGCGCCGGAACTGCCGATAGACAGACGACCATTTGCCGAACTCTTCCGGCAGGTCGCGCCAGGGCGACCCCGTTCGGGCGATCCAGAAAATCCCATCCAGAACAAGCCGATGGTTCGTGGGCTTGCGGCCGTTCGGAGAACGGACAGCCAGGATGAAGCGTTCAAAGAACGCCCACTCGTCGTTCGACATCAGGTTTCGTGCCACGCTGGTCTCCATTGCAGATACCAGCTTGAATCACGATCACCGCGCCCGGTGAATCCCTTTTGTCAACACGCCCTACGATTGAGCCCCATACCGAGTATCCCATGATCGCCAGTTTTAGCAAACCAACCGAAGCGTCCGGGCCCTCAACGTTCCGGGCCTGTCATCTCCAGCCACTGGACCAGTGCCCGCCGGATCATCTCCGGTCGCGTTGGCAGGTCGGGCTCCAACCGGCGGCGGTCATCTATGGCTTCTATAAGCTCACGAGGAAGCCGAAGATTGATCGCCTCCGAATCCACAGGAGGGCGTCCGCGTTTTTTTTCCATTTTTCCGAATCTATACTTGATTTACGGTTTAATGGTGTCATATAATGCAGGCACAGGCAAGGGCTCCTACCCCCTTGCCCGGCCCTAACCACAACTGATCCTCAGGAGATCACTCATGGCTATTCACACGCCTATCACGGCACCTGACTTTCCGGAAGCCAACAGCGCGTTCACGCACACGCCGATCACCATCGGCTTCACCACGTTGATGCGCGACCTCGCGGATTACATCGAGGCTGAGCGTGACCTTGAGCATTGTGGCAGCTGGGATCCGGCCTGCGATGCGTGGATCCGCGATGCCGAGCGGGCCCGGGCACGTGTCCTCGACGCGATCACTGCTCTGCGCGCAGCGCCTACCCGGCGGCGCGAGGATCTGCCGCTCCGGCGCTGTGCAGGCCTGGCACAGATGCTGATCGAGAGCGACAGCCCGGAGCAGTTCCAGACCCTTCTCGCCCTGCCCGACCGCTTCCCGCACGCCTTCCGCTGTGCCGGCAATGGCCCCGTTGCACGGCGCGTTGACCTGATGGTTGCGAGTTTCCGGCAGCATTTGAACGCCCTTGCGCGCCTCCCGGATTTCGCGGGGATGATCGAGGCGGACTATGTTGTGATCGAACCGGACGCGTCCAATCTCATGCTGGCGCCCGCAGCCTGATCGCCCCACATATCTGACGACTTGGGCGCCCATCACAGATGGGCAGCCACAGCCGCGCACCTGTCCCATTTCTTCCGCCACCGGCTCCTGGTCGCACGTCCTGCGTGCGCCCGAGGTCTGGCTTCATCTTCTCATCCTGTTTTCGGGAGGACTTCCTATGTCCACGACCATCCTGTCTTCGCACACCACCCACACCCCGCTTTCGGTCTCCAATCTTCCGCTCGTCATTCATCATGGCGAACTGCATGTCCATTGGGCCGATGTGGCGCGGAGCAAAGGCTTCACCCTGATCGCCCGTGTTCTGGATCGCTTCCGTATCGCGCTGCGCTGCCAGACCTGTGGGGGCATCCATGTGGCACGCCACTCCGTGCTCATGTCGGCGCAGCCCCTGTGCCCGCATTGCATCGAGACCCGCTGGCGCACGACCGCCATTGCCGTCGGCCTGAGATGGCTTGGCCGAGATACCGCGCACCGTCATTACGGCCACTATGGCCTGCCCTGCGGCCACGAGGTCCGGCGCCAGTTCAGCTTCGTTGACCGTGTCGCCAAGGGCGAAGTTGCCCCGCGTTGCGAGACCTGCCTTGTTCATCGCGAGGAAGCTGAGGGCACCCGTTTCGGCTGGGAGCGCCTTGGCCGCGATCCAAAGGGCAATGCCTCCTATCGGCTCTATCGCCACCATTGCGGACACGAACAACGCATCGCCGTGGCCAATATGAAGTGGGGTCAGTGCGACTGCGCAGGTTGCGGACAGAGCTGGACCGCCAAGCCTTCCTACATCTATCTGCTCGACATCCGTCATCAGGGAACAAAGAGGCACTATATCAAATTAGGGTATTCTTCTCATCCCGTAAAACGTCACCGCCACCAGTTGGGGCTCCCTAAAGATGCCCTTGTCGAGGTGCTCCGGGTCGTGGCCATGCCGACCGGCCACGACGCCTGCGCCCGCGAGAAGGCCGCCCATGCCCGCCTCAAACGCGCACATCCGGAAACCCTGGTGCCCCATCCGGAATACGCGGATCTGATGAATGTCGTGTCAGAGATCTACAGGCCTGAGTCGCTTCCCATTCTCCACGACACCCTCGACCGGATCGAGGCGGAGATCACCGATGCGGCGCGCAACCGGACTCCGGATCACCTTTCCACCCCGCCCCGCATTGCGGTTGTCAACGATCCGGAAGCCGCACCCGATGACCCGGAAACGCCCTTACCTGCTGCATCGGTCCCCCGGGCTCCAGCACCATCCCACCCGCACCGCAAACCCCGGCCCGTCGCAGCGGCGCGTGATCGCCACCCGATCCTGCGGCGCCATTGGGGCCTGACCGGGTAACGGGTCCCGGAGGGGGCGACTCCGGATCACGCGAGGAGACCATTTCGCCGATCCGGATATCGCCAAAGGCAATCAAGGAGTTGCGCACCTCACCGCGACCCGGAAGCCCGTCCTGCGTCGGACGAATGCCAAGGTTTCCGGCGGTTTCCATCCCGGAGTCCGGATCCTCAGAGTTGCGATGCGCACGACGCACGAAGCCTTCCGGATCCCCGCCGACCCCTGACCTGACACCGCCACCACATCCCTCAACGCGGGGTCCTGGCCCGCTCTACTACCTCTCCCGCCGCTATCCGGATCCCCGGATGGCCCGCCCCTCTCATACCCGGAATCCTGCCATGACCCAGACAATCTCCATCCCGTCCAGCAATCCTGAATCCAATTCCGGAACCCGCAATCATCCCACTTGGCTTCCCCTGGCCCGTCACGCCATCCGCCGCCTCGAGGCAGATCTGATCGAGAAGCTGGGCCCTTCCTGGGATCCGTCACTCGACCCGGAAGACATGGACCTGCCCGAGTTGCTGGAGGCGGCAATGTCGCCTCCGGGATCGTCTATGCTTCAAATCTTGAACACTAGCACCGCCGGGCAAAACGTCTCGCCCGAAGAGTTTGACGCGATCGCGGACGCCGGCGGCGATCCCACTGCCACCGCAAGCAATGGGTCATCTCAGCCCCGTATCAGGCTACCCGCCGGCAAGCTAATTCCGCTGCTGCGCCTTGCCGCCAGCATTGGCAGCCTCAATGACCGCGACGCCATGCTGATGCCCGGCGCGATCACCATGATCGAGCGCGTCCCGGGTGATCTCATCGATCAGATCAATCGGCTCATGCAGCATTTGCTCCCGCAGGACATGTCCGTCGCTCTGTCTCTTGGTCGCCTACCAAAGGGTAAACCCTACGTGCTGCTGCTCGGCCCGGACATCTCGAACAATAAAGTCTCTGAACGCGCCGTGAGCGCATTCGCCGCCGATCTCGCACGTGCCGTCGATATGCGCGCACCGATCGCCATCCTCTGGCCAGATGAGGCGGCCTTGCCCGCCATGCTGCAGCAAGTGCCAATCCAGCGCCGGACATATGCGCCTCTCTCAGTCGAGATCCTGATCGCAGCCCTTCGGGCGACCCATAGCGCGACGGGCCGGATCGACGAGACCGCTGTGCGCGCCGCCCTCCCGGACGGCGCTGAGCTGTCCAAACTGGAGCCACTGGCCCTCAGTCTGGCAATGCGTGCGCCGACCGCCAAAGCCGTCGCCGAACGGATCGCAACCCTCACGGCCACCCCGCAGCGCCCTGGCGCCAACGGCCCCTGCCTGGAGGACATCCACGGCGACACCCCGGCCTTACGGGCCGCGCGTCAGATCACCCGTGACCTTCGTATGTGGAAGCAAGGCGAGGTCGCCTGGGCCGACCTGACCCGCACCCTGCTGCTTTACGGGCCGCCCGGCACCGGCAAAAGCTGGATCGCGCGCGCGATGGGCAATTCGGCCGGTTTCGCGGTTGTCACCGGCACATTCGGGGGATGGCAGGCCGCCGGCCATCTGGGCGACATGCTGCGCGAGATGCGCCGGACCTTCGCCGAGGCGCGGACGAAAGCACCGACCGTGCTGATCATCGACGAGATCGATGCCGTGGGCTCGCGCGAGGATCGCGATCAGCATAACAGGTCCTACCGCACCCAAGTGATCAATGCGTTCCTCGCCGAGATGGACGCGATCGCCCGAGAAGAAGGCGTTATCGTCGTTGGCACCTGCAACCATCCGGGCACGATCGATCCGGCGGTGCTGCGGGCCGGACGGTTCGACATGAAGGTCGCCCTGCCCCTGCCGGATGCCGAGGGTCTGTTCGGCGTGTTCCGGCACTGCCTGCCGGACTGGCGCGAGGCCGATCTGCGCGATCTCGCTACGCGCGCCGTCGGCTGCTCCGCTGCGGATGTCGATGCCGCCATCAGGCAGGCGCGGGCGGTAGCCCGTGGGGCGAAGCGGGACATGACCGTTTCGGATCTCCAGCAGGTATTTCGGCTCACCCATGACCCCGCCATCGATCGTCGCGTCGCTCTGCACGAATGCGGCCATGCCATCACCTGTGCGGCCCTTCGCCTCGGGCCTGTCAAACGGATGTTCCTCGACCGTAACGGCGGCGGCGGCACCTTGTTCGATGCAGAGGCCAAACATGGCGTATTGCAGGACATGCAGGATCGTCTGGCGCAATTGCTCGCCGGACGTGCCGCCGAACGCCTCGTGCTTGGCGACATCTCGGCCGGTGCCGGCGGCGGACCTGACTCCGATCTGGCCCAGGCGACGATGATCGCCACATCGATCCAGGCCCGCTATGGGCTTGGTGCTCAGGGTCCGGTCTGGACCGCCGATCCCGACACTTTGATCGCGCTGGACCCTGACGTGCTGTTTCGTGTCCGCCGCGCGTTGGAGGCTGCCGAGAAGCGCGCCACGCAGATCCTGAACATGCACCGCAACCTGCTCGAAGAAATGGCCGGGGCGCTGGCCGCGTCCCGCGACATGGATCGCGCCGAAGCGGAAGGCTGGCTCGCGCGGGTGCGCAATGTGGCACCGGATGAAGTTCATGACGCGCACCCTGCGCAGCAACCGCAATAGCATTCAGCGAAGTGGCGCCCGCCCCACGTGATCGCGGCGTCATCGAACCGCGTCTCCACAAACAAAAATGCAAAAACAAAAGAAAGTGGCGGAGCCGCCAATAAAAACCCTCAAAACCAAAACGGCACTCCCTGCGGCGGGCTCTGCCCGCCGCCCATTCCATTCCCACGGGATAAAAAAGAAAGAGAGCAAAGAACCAAAAGACAAAAGACCCAGGAAAGCCTCGGGTAATTCGGCTCACAGCGCAACCAGCTCAAAAAGAGAAAGGTCAGGCACAAAGAACAAAGAGATACGCCCCCCAGAAGCGAATTACCGGCATCCCCCGACGGAATTCGAAGCTCCCAGTTGGCCATACGCAGCCCGCCCCGCAGATCCGATTATCCCCGGACATTGTCTCGAGCCCCTGAGAATCTGCTCATGCGACATGGAAGGCCGCCCTCGATGTCTTGAACCATATCCCTCGGATATTCCCCCAGACAAGGAAACCAGCCATGATCCACCATCCAAATCCAGCGGCTTGGATCCCTCCGGTGATCCACTTCATCGAATCCAACCTGCCTGTCCTTGATCGCAAGGGCGAGGAGTGGGACCACATGTTCACCACCGCCTATCAATTCGGTTGTGATGCGCTGATCGCCCTCGGTCAGGCGGAAGACACCGGGCGCGGTGCGCGGCCGCTGACCCACCCTTGCCTACCCGACAGCCTTCCCCGATGGGACGATATCTGCGTCACCATGCTCAGCCTCGCCCATCAATGCGGGCTGCTCTCCTACCGGCTGCCCGACGGGTGCGAATCCCCCGAGGCCACGGCATGGTGGGGTCGGCGCGCGGGCGTAGTCCTGCCTCAGCCGAACATTAGGACCGCCCATCGGCTCGGCCCAGCCTGGGCTGCCCCGGAGGTGGTGCCGGTCCTGCACGCGCTCGGCCTGGTCGAATCCGGCCAATGGACCGCAGCCTCGGAATCGGTGCTCTGGCGCAAGGAGCCGCAGGAATGGGATCTCGACATCACCGCCGATCCGCGCTTTCGACAGGCGCTCGACCGAACCGCCAACGACATGCCCGCCGATATCCGCCACGAACTGGACCGGCTGGTCACCATCACCGAGGCCGACGTGACCGAGGGGCTGATCCGTCGCGCGGCCCATAAGGACGAACTACGCGCCGAATACGGTGCCAGCCGGGTGATCTGCCTACCGCTCACCCGGGACTCGGTGCGCGAGGGACTGATCCTTCTCCGCATCCATGATCTGGACTGGCTGTTCTTTTCGAACTGGCGGTGGCCGGACGGCTGGCTCCCTCCGCTTGAGCGGAAACGGGCGATGGAGATCTGGCACGACAGCCTCGCCATCCGCATGCGCAGGGCCGTTGTCGCGCAGCTTTATCCGGACAGACCGGAGTTTGCTGGGTGAGCTGCCAAGTCGATCCGGAAGCCCAGATCATGCGCCCCCGGCCAGCCTAAATCAAAAATCCGGATAATTCGCGCCCGATGGTCCGCTGCGCCCGGCTGACGCACCGCCCGGTGCTCCAGATGCGTTCGGCGCGCTTGCCCATAAGCCGCCCCCTGAACTCGGCTGCCCCTTCTAAGAATGAGATTTCCGTATTTTCAGGTAGTTATCCACATTCACGTGCCCCGAGAACCCAGTTTTCCGCTGAGAGAGACGTTCCCATGCCTTATGATCTTCCCAACAACCGCGGGCTCAGCCCCGCACAGGATCATCATCAACGACCGCCGACGGGCCCTGCCCTGCGGCGCAGGGAGCAGCTCGGCCGATGGCACGGGACCGGAGAGATATTGCGAAGAAGGACGGCGCCGCGCAGACGGCGGCCGTTCCTTCTGCATCTCCCGGCCCTGCGGTTTCCGCCTCACCGGCCTCTCCGACCGACAAAGCCCTTGCCGGGAATCGCGGTCTGTCGGAGGATCGCGACCTGTTCCGCCATTTCCTGCGCGCCCTCGCCCGCGACGCCGCGCGCCGCGATCATGCCGCCGATCCCCACTGATCCCTTCCGCCTCGAAGGAGATGCCCCATGACGAAGCAAAAATTGCGCGTGGCGATCTACGCCCGCTTCTCGACCGACAAGCAGCGCGATGCCTCGATCGAGGACCAGATCGACTCCTGCCGCGATCTCGCCGCGCGCGAAGGCTGGCAGGTCACCGGCACCTACCAGGACCGGGCGATCTCAGGTGCCAGCATGTTCCGTCCCGGGATCGAGGCACTGCAACGTGATGCCAAGGCCGGCAAATTCGACATCGTTCTGGCCGAGGCGATGGACCGGCTGTCGAGGAAGCTCGCCGACATCGCGAAGTTTCACGAACGCATGGAGCATCAGGGCATCGAGGTCCACACGCTGACCGAAGGCAAGGTCGATGCCATGCTGATCGGCATGAAGGGGACGATGAACCAGATCCTGCTGCGCGATATCGGCATCAAGACGCACCGCGGCCAGAAAGGCAGGGTCAAGAACGGCAAACTCGCCGGCGGCAACGCCTACGGTTATGACGTCCTGCCCGCGGTCACCGTGAATGGTAAATCCGAACACGGAGACCGCGCTATCAACCGCGCCGAGGCCGAGGTAGTGCGGCGAATTTTCCGCGACTATGCGCAAGGCGTTTCCGCCGGGAAGATCGCCGAGGCGCTGAACCTCGAGAATATCCCGGCTCCTCGTGGGCGCTGGTGGGGCACGTCGACCATTCTCGGCAACCGCGAACGTGGAACCGGCATCCTGAACAACGAGCTTTACGTGGGACAGTTGGTCTGGAACCGGCTGAACTACCGGAAAGACCCGGATCACGGCAAGCGTGTCTCCAAACCGAATGCACCCGAACGGGTGATCAAGACCACCGTGCCGCACCTGCGGATCATCGACGACGCACTTTGGAACCGGGTCAAGGCGCGGCAGGGTGCGATGAAGACCAAGCACACCGATGTGCCGATCTGGGACCGGCGCCGCCCAAAATTTCTGTTTTCCGGGCTGATGACCTGCGGGTGCTGCGGCGGCGGGTTCTCGAAGGTCTCAAAAGATGCCTTCGGCTGCTCGACCGCCCGCAAGAAGGGTGCAGCCGCCTGCACCAATATGACGGTGATCAAACAGAAGGATCTCGAGACCCGGGTGCTCAACGCCCTCGAACACCACCTGATGGACGACGAAGCGGTGCGGATTTTCTGCGAGGAATATGCCGCCGAACGCAACCGCCTGCAGGTCGAACGCTCCGCCGGGCGCGCCGATCTTGAACGGGAGCTGAAGCAGGTGAGCACCGACCACAAGAAGCTGGTCGACGCGATCGTCGCCGGGGTGCCCGCCGAGCAAGTGAAGGACCGGATGATCGCGTTGGACGCGCGTCGGAAGGATCTGGAGCGCCAGCTCTCGGCCTCCCCTGCCCCGGACCCGATCCGCATCCATCCGAGCATGGCGAAGACCTACCGAACCCGGATCAGCCAGCTGATCGCGGGGCTGTCGGAAGCTGAACGGATGGATGAGGCGAAGGAGGCGCTGCGGTTGCTGATCGAGAAGGTGGAACTGGTGCCCGTCCCGGCCGAGGCGACCCCGGATGGCAAACCCGGCCTTGCGATCCATCTTCATGGTGCCCTAGCGAGCCTGCTGCGGCTGGCCTGTGGGCTGCCGGTGCATGAGATTGTCGAGGCAGCGGGCCAAACGCAAAAAGCCCCGCGGAAAGCGGGGCGTGGCGAGGTAATCAATGAACAATCCGAAGCGTCGGATTATCAAAGCATTGATATAGCTAGTGAATTAATTCTGGTTGCGGGGGCAGGATTTGAACCTGCGGCCTTCAGGTTATGAGCCTGACGAGCTACCGGGCTGCTCTACCCCGCGCCATTTGCGCTTTTTGCGAGCGCGTTATCGTTTTGAGAGATCTCTCGCTTCTTTTCAGGTCTGGCGGTGACCTACTCTCCCACGTCTATTGACGCAGTACCATTGGCGCGACGGCACTTAACGGCCGAGTTCGGGATGGGATCGGGTGTTTTGCTCGTGCTTTGGCCACCAGACCGGAAAAGGAGCGAGATCGGCGTCATCCCTTGCGGGATGGGTTGTCCAAGGATGCTTTTGGAAGAAGGTCTGTCTTCTTCCGGATCAAATCAAGCCAATCGAGCCATTAGTACCGGTCAACTGAACGCATTGCTGCGCTTACATCTCCGGCCTATCGACGTGGTGGTCTTCCACGGCTCTCAAGGGATACCTTGTTTTGAGGGGGGCTTCACGCTTAGATGCCTTCAGCGTTTATCCTGTCCGTTCATAGCTACCCAGCACTGCCGTTGGCACGACAACTGGTCCACCAGTGGAACGTTCACCCCGGTCCTCTCGTACTAGGGGCAACTCCTCTCAAGTATCCTACACCCACGGCAGATAGGGACCGAACTGTCTCACGACGTTCTAAACCCAGCTCACGTACCTCTTTAAATGGCGAACAGCCATACCCTTGGGACCTGCTCCAGCCCCAGGATGAGATGAGCCGACATCGAGGTGCCAAACGATGCCGTCGATATGGACTCTTGGGCATCATCAGCCTGTTATCCCCAGCGTACCTTTTATCCGTTGAGCGATGGCCCTTCCACTCGGGACCACCGGATCACTATGGCCGACTTTCGTCTCTGCTCGACTTGTCAGTCTTGCAGTCAGGCTGGCTTCTGCCATTGCACTCAACGAGCGATTTCCGACCGCTCTGAGCCAACCTTCGCGCGCCTCCGTTACTCTTTGGGAGGCGACCGCCCCAGTCAAACTACCCACCACGCAGGGTCCCGGACCCGGATAACGGGCCGCGGTTAGACATCAAGAGTGCGAAGGGTGGTATCTCAAGGATGGCTCCACCGGAACTGGCGTCCCGGTTTCAATGCCTACCACCTATCCTGCACATCACAATCCTGATGCCAGTGCGAAGCTATAGTAAAGGTGCATGGGGTCTTTCCGTCTAACCGCGGGAAGTCTGCATCTTCACAGACAATTCAATTTCGCTGAGTCCACATTTGAGACAGCGGGGAAGTCGTTACGCCATTCGTGCAGGTCGGAACTTACCCGACAAGGAATTTCGCTACCTTAGGACCGTTATAGTTACGGCCGCCGTTTACCGGGGCTTCAATTCAAGGCTTGCACCTCTCCTTTTAACCTTCCGGCACCGGGCAGGCGTCAGACCCTATACGTCGCCTTACGGCTTCGCAGAGCCCTGTGTTTTTAGTAAACAGTCGCCACCCCCTGGTTTGTGCCCCCCGCCGACAGTTGCCTGCCAACGGGGCCTCCTTCTCGCGAACTTACGGAGGTATTTTGCCGAGTTCCTTAAATGTGGTTCTCTCAAGCGCCTTGGTATTCTCTACCAGTCCACCTGTGTCGGTTTAGGGTACGGTCTCATGGAGGGCTATTTCCAGGAACCGCTCAGCAGCCCCTCCAATCCGATAAGGAGGAACTACACCTGCGATCCGTCACCATCTCCTGGCCCAGGAATATTAACCTGGTTCCCATCGACTACGCCTTTCGGCCTCGCCTTAGGGGCCGGCTTACCCTGCTCAGATTAGCTTTAAGCAGGAACCCTTGGACTTTCGGCGACAGGGTCTCTCACCCTGTTTGTCGCTACTCATGTCAACATTCTCGCTTCTGATCACTCCACCGGATGCCTTACAGCCCGGCTTCACAGTCAGAACATTGCCTCCGCTATCCCGAAGGATAGAAGAGGCAGCGTTCTATATCACAGAACGCTCCGCTACCACGTGCATTGCTGCACATCCAAAGCTTCGGCTCGTGGCTTGAGCCCCGTTACATTTTCGGCGCAAGAATCCTAGACCAGTGAGCTGTTACGCTATCTTTAAAGGATGGCTGCTTCTAAGCCAA
>NZ_AQUO01000003.1:300000-421390 GCF_000371965.1 Paracoccus sp. N5
GCCCTGCATCAGCGGCGCCAGCAGGAACGAGAAGGCCGCGATGGCCACCGTCACGCCGATCAGGAAGGCATAGCGCCCGATCCGGTCGGCGGCCTTGCCGGCGATGGGGATGGCGATGCCGAAGACGACCGAGCCGAAGATCTGCATCGCCAGCGCGTCCTTGAACGGGATCTGCAACACCTTGACGTTATAGGACAGCAGCCAGGCCGAGCAGATATAGAACAGCACGAAGGTCACCAGCGCGACGAACGTGCCCAGGAACAGGCTGCGCTTGTGGCTGCGAAAGACCTCGGCCACGGGCACCGAGACGCGCTCTTCCTTGGCGATGGCGCGGGCGAATTCCGGCGTCTCGGTGATCGACAGCCGCACCCAGAGCCCGATGGCGATCAGGAAGATCGAGGACAGGAAGGGCAGCCGCCAGCCCCAGGCCAGAAGATCCTCCTGGCTGATGAAATGCAGCATGACCCAGAAGAAGCCCGAGGACAGGAACAGTCCCAGCGGCGCGCCCAGCTGCGGGAACATGCCATACCAGCTGCGCTTGCCGGGGGGCGCGTTCTCGGTCGCGAGCAGCACCGCGCCGCCCCATTCGCCGCCCAGGCCGAAGCCCTGGCCAAAGCGGCACAGCGCCAGGAGCAGCGGCGCCCAGACCCCGATCTGCGCATAGCTGGGCAGCAGCCCGATGATGACGGTGGAGATGCCCATGGTCAGCAGCGCCGCGACCAGCGTGACCTTGCGGCCGATGCGGTCGCCGAAATGGCCGAAGACCACAGCGCCGAAGGGCCGCGCAAAGAAGGCGATCGAGAAGGTGGCGAATGACGCCAGCAGCGCCGTCATCGGGTCCGAGGACGGGAAGAACAGCGTCGGGAAGATCAGCACCGCCGCGGTCGCGTAGACGTAGAAGTCGAAGAATTCGATGGTGGTGCCGATCAGGCTGGCCGTCAGCACCTGGGCGGGCGAGTTCAAGGGTTTCTGCCGGCTCGCGGCAGCACCCGAATGGATATGTGTCATGGTTCTTGTCCGCAGATAGTCAAGGGAGGCGTCGCGGCCGGCGGAACGGGCCCGACGCGCCCCCATAGCGCAGGAAGCCGCAAGGCGAAAGGGCACCCCGCGCCGGCCGGCTTCAGGGCAAGAGCAGCAGCGACCAGCGCCGGCCGTCATGGGTCAGCTGCATACGCGACAGCGGCCGGACGCCGATGGCGCGGGTGGCGCCCAGCGGCGCGCCCAGCACATGCACCAGCGCCGCCTGGATCGGGGCCGGATGGGTCACTGCCAGCAGGTTGTCGCCCCCCTGCGCCCGGTCCTGCAACCAGCGGGCCATGCGCTCGACCACGGCGGCGAAGCTCTCGCCGCCATGCGGCGCCGCATGGGGGTCGTCCTGCCAGCGGGCGAAGCCCTGGGGGTCCTGGGCCAGCACCTGCTCGGGGGACTGCCCGGCCCAGGCGCCATAGTCCATCTCGGCCAGCGCCGGGTCGGGTCGCGCGGCCAGGCCCATGGCCTCGGCCGTCTGCACCGCGCGGCGCAGGGGCGAGGTGCGGGCCGGACCCGGCGCAGGATGCGGGACGGGCAGCGCGGTGGGCGGCGCGGGATCGTCACCCGGAAACACCGGCCGCGCCGGGGCCAGCGAACAGATCAGCAGGATGCGGCTTGCCATGGCGCCAGATTGGCCGCGGCGCCGGACGGGCGCAAGTTTGCTTTGACATTTGCCGCTCTGCAGCGCAGCTTGCCCGGCATTGCCCAGTCGCGGGAAGCCGGTGGAATTCCGGCACGGTCGCGCCACTGTAACCGCGCCCATCAGGGGGCGGAAGTCAGACCCCGAGTCCGGGCATGTCAACATCCCAACCGGACGCGTATCCGAAGGAGCATTGCGATGGCCTATACCGAAGCCACAGACGATTTCCGCAGCCGCCCGATTCCCTTGGGCGAATGGGCGCCCTGGGCGATCTTCGCCGGGCTGGTCATGCTGCTGGCGCTGTATTTCGTCAGCACCGAACAGGGCGCGGTCGCGCTTCTCGACGGCACCGGCGTGCATGAATTCGTGCACGATGCGCGCCACCTTCTCGGCTTTCCCTGCCACTGAGGAGCAGCACCCATGACAGGACGTTATCTGGTGCTCGGCATGATTGCCGGGCTGATCGCGGGTGTGCTGGCCTTTGGCGTCGGCAAGGTCTGGGGCGAACCTCCGGTCGCCGCCGCCATCGCGCTGGAAGAGGCGGGCGCGCCCGCCGCCCCTGAACACGCTCATGACCACGGCCACAACGCGCCGACCGCTGCTGCCACGGCCGAGCCCGAACCCGCCGGCCATTCCCATTCCCATGGCGAGGGCGAGGGCATCAGCCGCGCCACCCAGGCCGGCATCGGCCTGCTGACCGGCATGGCGGTGTTCGGCGCCGGCTTGGGCGGGCTTTTCGCCCTGGTCTTCGCCTTCGTGCAGGGCCGGTTCTCGCATCTGGGCGCGCGGGCGACGGCGGGGGTGATGGCGGTGCTGGGCTATGTCTCGGTCGTGCTGGTGCCCTTCCTGAAATACCCGGCCAACCCGCCCGCCGTGGGCCATGGCGAGACCATCGGCCTGCGCACGCAGATGTTCTTTGCCATGATGGCGCTGTCGCTCATCGCCATGGTGATCGCGGTGGCAGTGGCGCGCAGCGGCCGCGACCGCTGGCGCGCCGGCATCCTGGGCGGGCTGGCCTATCTGGTCCTGGTGGTCGTCGCCGGCCTCGTCCTGCCCGCCATCAATGAGGTGCCGGCCGGCTTTCCGGGCGACCTGCTCTGGCAGTTCCGCAGCGTGTCGCTGGTGATCGTGGCGGTGCTCTGGGCCGGGATCGGGCTGATCTTCGGCCAGCTCGTGCAAGGGTCGCTGGCCCGTGACCCCGGCTTGCGGCAGCGGCTGGCCTGATCCCCTGCGGCAAAATGACAGGGCGCCGGCGGGTCCGGCGCCTTTTTCGTTCGGCTTCGGCATGAAACCATGGCCCGCCGCCCCATGCGGGCCGGGCCAGACCCCTTGACAGCCGGGGCCTCGTCGCGCGAACAGGTGGCTGCTTCGGTTCCGGCCCCTTGCCGGATGAAAAGGGAAGCCGGCAAGCCCCCGGGCCAATCCGGCACTGCCCCCGCAACTGTAGGCGGCGAGCGACGGTCGATAATGCCACTGGGCGCGTCCCGGGAAGGCCGGCCGAAGCGACGATCCGCGAGTCAGGAGACCTGCCGAGGCGTTCACCCATTTCCGGCGCGGGGCGCACCGGGAAAGCGGCCGTTCCGCAGAGGTGACGCTCACCCCCCGGCGGGCGGGCCGACCGGCCCGTTGCGCAGGGCAGTTCTGCAACCCGCGGGCTGCGGCCCGTGCCCGGAAAGGTCAAGGCATGTCTCGGACCCGAGCTTCCATCATGACTCTGGCGGCGGCGCTGGTGCCGGCCGTCGCGGCGGCGCAAGACGCCGTCATCCTGGATCCCGTGATCCTGTCGGCCGGGCTCAGCCCCATCGCCAGCGATGCCTATGGCCGCGCCTCGACCGTGCTGACCGCCGAGGAGATCGAGGCGCGCGGCATCGCCACCGTGCAGGACGCGCTGCGCAGCGTGCCGGGCGTGGCCGTCACCTCGACCGGCGAGACGCTGACCAAGCTGCGCATCCGCGGCAGCGAGCCCGGCCACGTCCTGGTGCTGATCGACGGGGTCAAGGCGAACTCTCCGGCCTCCGGCGACTATACCTTCTCGGGCATGACCGCCGCCGACATCGACCGGATCGAGGTGCTGCGCGGCCCGCAATCGGCGATCTACGGCTCGAACGCGGCGGCGGGCGTCATCTCGATCACGACGCGGCGCGCGCGCGAGATGGGGTTCCGCTATGGCGGCGGGGTCGAGATCGGCGGGCTGGGCACCCGCGCGGCCAACGGCCATGTCAGCTATTCGGACGGGCGCAGCGAGTTGGTGCTGTCGCTGGACTCGCGCCATGTCGAGGGCGAGGATGCCTCTCGTTCCAGCGGCGACCGCGACTTCAACGACCGCGACACGATCGGGCTGCGCGGCCGCTATGACCTGACCGAGAGCGTCAGCGCGGGTTTCGCCCTGCGCCGCAGCTGGCAGGAATATGGCTATGACCTTGGCAGCTTCGTCCCGGTGCCCACCCCCGACGACTACCTGATCGACGCGCCGCTGACCGCCGAGCGCAACGAGGTCTTCGGTTCGCTCTGGATCGAGGCGCAGGCGCTGGACGGACGGCTGTCCCACCGGCTGACCGTCTCGGGCACCAACCAGGACACCCTGTTCCTGAACGACGGCGCCTATGACTATGACGACGCCGCGCGCCGCCGCGGCGTGCAGTATCTGGGCAGCTGGGCCATCGACGGCGCCGACCTGGCCAGCACCCGCCATCGCCTGAACTTCAGCGCCGCGACCGAGCGCGAGACCTATCGCAGCTCCTTTGCGCCCGGCGGGATCTATGAACGCGACACGACCGCGCTGGCGCTGGAATATCTGGGCAATCTCGACCCGGACATCGACCTGCAGGCCGGCATTCGCCGCGACCTGAACGACGGGTTCAAGGATGCGACCTCGTGGAACCTGTCGGCGGGCTGGCAGGTGCCGGGGCGGGACATCCGCCTGCGCGCGGCGGCGGGCCGGGCCGTGGTCAACCCCGATATGTTCCAGCAATTCGGCTATATCCCCGGCTCTTACGAGGGCAACCCGGACCTGCGCCCCGAACGCAGCCTCGGCTATGAACTGGGCATCGATCTGTCCTATGCCGGCGGCGCGGGCACATTGGGCGCGACCGTCTTTCACAGCGATGTCGAGGACCTGATCACCGGCTCGGGCGAAAGCTCGGTGAACCTTGACGGCACCAGCACCCGCAAGGGCTTCGAGGTGACGACGGCCATGCAGGTGACGGATGCCATCCGCATCAGCGCCGACTATACCTATACCGACGCGCGCCAGCAGGACGGCAGCCGCATCGCGCGTGTGCCCCGGCATCAGGTCAACCTGCGCGGACAGGCGGATTTCGCGGCCGGCCGCGGCGGCCTGTCGGCGGAGCTGCGCTATGTCGCGGGCAATTACGACGAGGAATGGTATAACACCGCCTGGCCCGACACGCCGGCCACCACCGAACTGCCGGAATTCGCCACCGTCAACCTTGCCGCGCATTATGACCTGACCGAAAACATCCGTCTGCACGGCCGGGTCGAGAACCTGTTCGACAAGGACCATTCCGAGGCATGGGGCTATTACGGCCAGGGCCGCACCGCCTATGCCGGATTGCAGGCGCGATGGTAGCGCGCTGGCTTCTGGCCGGCCTCCTTGCCTGCCTTGCCCTGCCCGTCGCGGCGGAAGCGCCGCGCCGGGTCGTCTCGATCAACCTTTGCACCGACCAGCTTGCCATGCTGCTGGCGGGGCCGGGACAGCTGGTCTCGGTTTCCTATCTGGCGCGCGACCCGCTGTCCTCGGGCATGGCCGAAGCGGCAGCGGCGCTGCCGGCCAACAACGGCCTGGCCGAAGAGATCTTCCTGCTGAAGCCCGACCTGGTGCTGGCGGGCACCTGGACCCCGCCCACGACCCTTTCGCTGCTGCGCCGGGTCGGCGTCCCGGTCGAGGTGTTCCAGCCCGAAAGCGACATCGCCGGCATTCGCGGCAATATCGCCCGCATGGGCCAGGTTCTGGGCCGCGAGGCCGAGGCGGATGCCGTCCTGGCCCGGTTCGATGCCGACCTCGCCCGCCTGCCCCCGGCGCCCCAGCCGCGCCCGCGCGCCGCGATCTATGCCGTGAATGGCTATACGCTGGGCAGCGACAGCCTGGCGGGGCAGATCGTCGCGCTGGCGGGCTATGCCAATATCGCCGACGAGCTGGGCCTTGGCCCGGGCGGCACCCTGCCGCTGGAGGCGCTGCTGCTGGCCCGGCCCGACCTGGTGATCCTGGGCCGTCGCTATGCCGGCCACGCCCGCGCCCAGGACATGCTGGACCACCCGGCCCTGCGCGCGCTGCTGCGCGACAGGCCGGCGGCGGTCATGGCCGACCCGGACTGGATCTGCGGCAACCCGCGCATCCTGCGCGCCGTGGCCAATCTGCCCGCCGCCGCGGCGGTGACGCGATGATGCGCCCCTTCGTGCTGCTGGGCCTGCTCGGCCTGCTGGTCGCGGCGCTGTTCGCGGGATCGCTGCTGACCGGGCCGGCCGGCGCCGGCATCGGCCCAAGCCTCGCCGCGCTGGTCCGGGGCGACGACATGCTGGGGCTGGTCATGCGCGAGATCCGCCTGCCCCGCGCGGCCCTGGGCCTGCTGGTCGGCGCGGCGCTGGGGCTGGCCGGCGCGGCCATGCAGGGTTTCCTGCGCAACCCGCTGGCCGAGCCGGGGCTGATCGGCACCTCGGCCTCGGCCGCCCTGGGCGCGGTGCTGGCGATCCAGACCGGGCTCGCGGCAGCGGTTCCGCTGGGCCTGCCGCTGGCGGCGCTGGCGGGGGCCGCGCTGTCGGTGCTGGCCATGCTGGCCCTGGCCGGGCCGCGCGGCGGCACGCTGTCGCTGATCCTGGCCGGCATCGCCATTTCGGCGCTGGCGGGGGCCGGCACCGCGCTGGTGCTGAACCTGTCGCCGAACCCCTTTTCCGCCAATGAGATCACCTTCTGGATGATGGGCTCGCTGGCCGACCGCGCCATGCCGCATGTCTGGATCGCGGCGGCGCTGATCCTGCCGGGCGCCGGGCTGCTGCTGACCACCGGCCGGGCGCTGGATGCGCTGACCCTGGGCGAGGATGCCGCGGCCTCCAGCGGCATCGACCTGGGCCGGTTGCGGCTGCGGCTGGTGCTGGGCTGCGCGGCGCTGATCGCCGGGGCGACGGCAGTGGCGGGGTCCATCGGCTTCGTCGGGCTGGTGGTGCCGCATCTCTTGCGCCACGCGGCCGGCGCGCGGCCGGCGCGCCTGCTCGTCGCCTCGGCGCTTGGCGGGGCGGCGATGGTGCTGGCCGCCGATATTGCCGTGCGGCTGATCCTGCCCGCACAGGACCTGAAGCTGGGCGTGCTGACCGCGCTGGTCGGCGCGCCGCTGTTCCTGCACCTGATCCTCAAGACCCGGAGGCAGGCATGACGCTGGCGCTTTCTGCCCTGACTTGCCGCCGTCATGGCCGCCGGGTGATCGAGGGCATCGACCTGACCGTCGCGCCCGGCGAATTCGTCGGCCTGCTGGGTCCGAACGGCGCCGGCAAGACCACGCTGCTGCGCGCCGCCCTGGGGCTGTTGCCGGCCGAGGGGCACAGCTCGCTTGCCGCGCTGCCGGCGCGGCTGCGGGCGCGGGCGGCCGCCTTCATGCCGCAGGGGCGCGAGATCGCCTGGCCGGTCTCGGTCGAAACCCTGGTGGCGCTGGGGCGCATCGCCCATCCCGATGCCGCCGGCGAAGCCGACCGCGCCGCCGTCGAGGCCGCGCTCTCGGCGCTGTCGCTTCTGCCGCTGCGCGACCGCCCGGCCACCGAGCTGTCGGGGGGCGAACAGGCCCGGGCGCTGCTGGCCCGCGCCTTGGCGCAGGACACGCCGCTGCTGATCGCGGATGAGCCCATCGCCGGGCTGGACCCGGCCGCGCAGATCGAGGTCATGCGGCTGTTCCGCCGCCTTGCGGACCAGGGCCGGGCGGTGCTGGCCTCGCTGCATGACCTGGGGTTGGCGGCCCGGCACTGCACGCGCCTGGTGCTGCTGCACCAGGGCCGGATCATGGCCGACGGGCGCCCCGAGGCGGTGCTGACGCCGGACAACCTGGCGCGCTGCTTTGGCGTCGCGGCCCATGTCGCGCAGGGGCCGCAGGGGCTGATGCTGCAATTGCTCGACACCTTGCAGCCGGTCGTCACCCCGGATTGCACCCCACCCGAAAAGTAACAGTAGCCCGCGACGGTCCCGGATCGGCGAGGGCGTCCTTCTGGACGTTCCTGCATTGTTCCGGAAATTGCCAATTGGCAATTCGTCTCATTGCCGGAAATGTTCGGCAAGAAAGCCGTCCAGCGCGGCCCGCAGATCCGCCTCGGACAGGGTGTCCGGGAACTCCAGCCGGATCTTCTTGCCGCGGCGCTCGACGGTCAGCGGGCCCTGGACCTGTTTCTCGGCCGCGGGCGCAGCGCCGTGGGCAGCCTGTTTCAGCCGCGCCAGCACGCGGGGTACCGGCACAGGGGCGCCCTGCCCAGCCCGCGCCCGGGCCTGTTCGGCGGCGATGGCCCGGGCTTCGGCCAGCACCTTCTCCTCGGCATCCTGCAACAGCGGCCGGACGCTGCGGGCGTGCAACTCCTTGATTTCGGTCAGGCGCGGCCAGGCATCCAGGATCGGTTGCGGCAGCCGGGCCAGATGCAGATAGCGCGAGAGCCAGGCCTCGGACACCTCGAGCCGCGCCGCCATCGTCTTCTGCTTGCCGCCGTAATAGATGTCGAGCGCCTGGAGATAGTCGCGCGCCCGTTCGTAATCGCTGAGATCGGCGCGGTCGCGGTTCTCGATATCGGCCAGGCGGAAGGCCTCTTCGTCGGTCAGGTCGCGCACCTCGACCAGATAGCGGAACTGCGCGTAATTGTTCGCCCGCAGCCAGCTGACGGCGAAATGCCGGCGCGCGCCGCAGATCACCTCGTATTCGGCGCCCTGCCCTGCCGGCAGCTTGCGGACGATGGCCGGGAATTCCTGCCGGCCCTGCGCCTTCAGGCTGTCGATCAGGTCGCGGCAATTGTCCTCGTTCAGCAGGTCATAGGCGCGGTTGTGTCGGGCCCACATCACGCAGCTGGCGGGATCGACCCAGCGCAGCACCTTCTCCTCGCGCTCGCCGCTCTCGGCCAGCGCGTTGCTGCGTTTCAGGAAGCGCGCGCCGGCCTTGTCGCTGGCGGCCGGCGCCGACAGGTCCTTCAGCACGTCGTCGAAGATCGCATCATGGCGCTTGCTCACAGCAGGCCCTCCTTGCGCAATTGGCGGTGATGGCTGGGCCAGGTCTTGCGGATCAGCAGTTCGACCTCGCGGCCCACGGCGTCCAGATAGGCGCGGCAGCGCTTGTGCGTCTCGGTCCGCGTGGCGGGGCCGGTCAGCTCATAGACGGTCATCAGATTGGCTGTGGCGTTGTCGATTTCGGCCGAATCCTTCAGCGCGGCGTTCAGCATGTCCTGCGGAAACACCGCGTCCATCATGCGCTTGATCGCCTGATGCGCCGATTTCTGGTCGTTCATCTTGGACGTCAGGATCTTGACGAAGCTGTATTCGCGCGCGCCGCCGTGTCGGGCCAGCTCGGCCAGGGTCGATTCCATCATCTTCAGGAAATGCGCGGTCGAGGCGAAGTCGATGTTGTTCGGCGGCGCCGGGATCAGCAGCGCATTGGCCGCGCGCAGCACCGACAGCGACAGCATGCCAAGCGCCGGCGGCGGGTCCAGCAGGATGATGTCGAACTGGTCGGCGATCGAGGCGACCCCCTCGCGCAGCCGATCAAGGATGAAGGTCGGATCGCGCGCCATCCGCGCCGCGAATTCATATTCGGCATCGTAAAGCCCCAGGTTCGCCGGAATCAGCGCGATGCCGGGCCAATAGGTCGCGCGCAAGGCGTAATGCAGCGATTTCGGCCCGCCATGCTGCAGGAAGGGATAGAGCGTGTCCTCTTCCTCATCCACGTCCACGTCGGGGTTCAGCCCGAAAACCGCGGTGGTCGAGGCTTGGGAATCGGAGTCGATGACGCAGACCCGATAGCCCTTCAGCGCGAAATATTGCGCCAGATGCACCACCACGGTCGATTTCCCGACCCCGCCCTTGAAGTTCTGCACTGCCATGACCAGCGGCGCATCCTCGGGCGCGCGGTGCGGCATGGTGCCAAAGACCTCGCGCATGCGGTTGACCTCGGCCAAGGTATAGCCGTTGCGGCGATTGGTGGCGGCATCCTTGGTCGGCTCGGGCAGGCGGCCGTCGGCTTCGGCATCGCGGATCGCCTTTTCCGAGCGGCCGACCATTTCGGCCGCGGTGCGCACGTTGAACAGCAGGTCGAGCTGCTTCTGCGTGCCGGGCGCGAAGACGCGCTCGCGCAGGCGTTCGATGACGGTCGAGGCGCGCTGGCTCAGCACGGCCAATTCGTCCAGGGTAACGGGGGAAATCGCGGGATTCATGGGATGACTTCGCTGCTCGGGTTGGCGCACTATGGCCGAAACGCCCGCAGGCGTAAAGTTCGGTTTTTGGGGCGATGCTTCGCAGAAAGCGATAGCCGGGCAGCCAGGGCGCCAGCGCCGAAAGTTGCCCGGAAAGGCGCAGGCCGTCCCGTAACCTTCCGGTCCGAGCCATCCCGATTTGTAAGTCGTTCGCGGTGCGGCTGCCATCGGCAATCCTGAATCTTGTGGATAAAAACACCTCGCTGGGTTCAGATTCATCAGATTCAGGATTCATTCCCGCCTAGGCCTTGGAAATGCTGCGGTATTCCCGGCGAAACTTACGATTCGGGATGGTTCGCGATTCTTTTCGGGATGCCGGCGCTTACGGATCGGGTGGGCTTGGCTTACAATCGGGGACGCGGCCTTGCCTTACGTTTCGGGTGGCGGCGGATGCGGCGATTTGCTCGGGAAAAAGGCCAGCAAAAGCAAGCGGCTGCGAATCACCCGGCGGCGGCCGATGCGGTTGGCGCTTACATTTTGGGTTCACCTGCCCCGCTGGTCGCCCGGACGCTTGAAAACTTACGTTCTCTCGAATACAAAAGTAAGGTCTTTGATGTAGGGGAACATGGCTGAGACCCGGATCCGCACGGTGGAGGCGCGCCCGAACGCCGACAGCCTGGTCAAGCCGGGCGAGCTGGTCGATCTGATCGAGGTCACGCCGCTGACCTTGAACGACCGCCGCATCTATAACCAGCTGCTCGAGAACGCCTGGGAGGCGATCGACAAGCCGGTGACCCATGTCATTTCCAAATCTACCCTGCGCGGCAGCCACAATTCCAACGACAGGGTGGGCGAAAGCCTGGAGCGGCTGATGTCCGCCATCGTCAAGGTCGCGGTGATCTGGGACGGCGAGCCTGCCATCGAGCGCGTGCAGCTGCTGGGCGGCAACCTGGAAAGCGGCCGCAGCGACGGCCTGCTGGAGTATGAAATCCCGGCGCGCCTGCGCAAGATCATCCGCAACAGCCAGGTTTTCGCCCGGCTGCAGCGCGAGGTGATGTTCGCGCTGTCCTCGAAATACGCGCTGACGCTTTACGAGATGGTGCAGAAACGCGGCAACCTGCGCTGGAAGGCTTCCGAACGCTTCACGCTGGAAGCCTTGCGCGGCATCATGGGCGTCCCGAAAGGTAAGCTTTCGTCCTGGTCGAACCTGAAGCTGCGCGCCATCGACCCGGCGGTGGCCGAGGTGAATGCGCTTTCGGACTTCCTGGTGGAGATCCTGCCGATCAAGACCGGCCGCGCCGTGACCCATGTCGAGATGCGCTGGTGGCGCAAGGATGGCGATGCCAGCGGCGCGGCGGATCGCGCCCTGCAATTCTCGAAGGTCGGGCGCCGGGTCAAGGCCGAAGGCCGCACCGAAGAGGTCCGCCCCGCCGCCGAAAGCCGCCCCCGCCCGGGCTGGCTGGAATCGCGCGGGCCGGCCTTGCAGACTGCGACCTATGAAACCGCCCGCCTGCGCCACCCCGGCTACGACATCTATTTCGTCGAAAGCGAATGGCGGGAATGGAGCGCCCGCAAGGAACCGGCCAAGGATCCCGACCGCGCCTATCTCGCCTTCTTCCGCAGCTACGCCGAGAAGAACCCGCTCTAGAAATTGCCAATTGGCAATTTCCAGAGGGCGAAGATAGACTTCTGCCAGTGATCCGCATAAATCGTTTATTCTGCGGATATGAACCGCCAGCTCGTTGAAGTCCTGGCGCCCTGAAACGCCGGCCGCCCGGCCTGCCCGAGCTTCCTCCCAGCACCAGTGTCGCGTTTGGTTCCCGATTTCAATTGAAGCGATTAGCTGAAACCTGAGCGGTCTGGTTGGAGCTTGGCATTTCAGCAAAGGCTCGACGGAAGGGCAGGGGGCTTACAGGCCTGCGGCCTTGGTCAGGTTCACCCGGAACCTGTCGCGGCGTCGCTGGTATCGGCGGGTCATCTCTGCGCTGGCATGACCAAGCTGCTTTTGAACGTAGCGCTCATCAACTTCCGCGCTGCTGGCAAGGCCTGCGCGCAGGGAATGGCCCGAGAACAGCCGCACGCGCTCGGCTTCAGGCAGATCAGGGCGTAGCCCGGCCTCGCGGGCGCAGGACTTGATCAGCCGGGCGACGTGCTTGTCCGACAACCGCTCGCTCGTAGCTTTCAGGCCGTTGCGTGACGTGGCGACGAAGATCGGGCCGAAGTCGATCCTTGCGTAATGCAGCCACTGCGTCAGGGCATGGACCGGGCAGGTCTGATCTGATGAGCCGCGGGCGATTTCGACCTCGCGCCAACCGGTCTTGCCGCGCAGGGTGAGGAGCACGCCGTCCTCCAAGATCTCGACCCAGCCGCCGGAGTCAGGCGTGTCATCCTTGCCGTGGTCGAGGCTGACAATTTCGGACCGACGCAGGCCACCAGCAAAGCCGATCAGCAGGATCGCCCGGTCGCGCAGGCCGCGCAAATCGTGGGGGAGGGTTGCCAGCATGTCGCGCAGGTCTTCCGGCAGAATGGCCTCTTTCTGTGCTGGTGGCCGTGCGTGCTTGCGGCGGATGCCAGCCAGGACGCTGGCAATGTGCCGATCTTTGCGGTCGAGCCGCTCTCCGCGCTGCGCATAGCCCCAGGTCAGGCCAGACAGCCGCCGTTCTATAGAGGAGGCCGAGAGGGCAGGTGCTTTGCCGCTCGGCGCTGCCAGATCGGCGATGTAGAGGCCGATCAGCTGGGACGACGAGGGGAGAGGGTCCGCGCCACGCATCCGGCACCAGCGCGCGAAGTGGGCCCAATCCTTGGTGTAGGCCTTCAGCGTGTTCTCCGACGCCGCCTGACGCGCATAGTCACGCGCCGTTTCGACCAGGCGGTCGAGCGTGCCCGAGCCAGCGACATGGGAGGGCAGGGCGATCGTGTCGCGCTCCGTATCAGCGCTGTCGTCCCGCTCATGGCGATCGGGACGTTCCGGGGGTTCTGAAGGCGATTTCTCGGGCGTTTCGGTCATACCGTCGAGCATACTCCCGGCACGTCCGATAATGCAAACTTATTGGACATTGTGGAGCCAACAAAGCTGCGGCGCTATTGGTGCATTTATCTGGTAGAAAGCGCCGTCACAATGTAGGCTGCCGGCATGAGAAAACCGCGCGCCGAGCCTTTGGAAACCTTGCCGATGCTGCCCCCGCTGCCGGGCTGGATCGGTGCTGCCCCGGCAGAAACCCTTGAGGCAGCGGCCTTCCGCTCTGGGGCCGCGCTGGCGCATCTGAGCCAAGTGACCGCGGCCGGGGATGTGCCTGTGGCGCTGTGGCGGGACCGCTTGGCTTTGGTGGCGGCCGGGAACTGCGCTGAAATGGCGGGGCGCAGGGAAGGGCCGGGCGCCTTGCGCGATGCTCTGCACCTGACGGGTCCGGGCGACGACCCCGGCCCAGCGGGACGGCTTTTGCAGCAGTGGTCACGCGCGGTGGCCCGGCCTGTCTCGGTCGCGCATCTGACCAATGCGCTGCAAGGGATCGGGGCCGAGCGGATCGCGCTGTGCCTTGATGCCATGGGGCAGACCCCGGTCGACCGCGCGGCGCATGTCATTGAGGCGGTGCTGACAGATCACCCGCGGGCCGAAACTGCGGTGCTGATCCTTGCCGATGCGGTTCTGGCAAAGGGGGTGGGGGCAACGCATGTGCTGCCACTTCTGGCGCTGACGCTCAGGCCCCGCGACCTGCGCCTGCGGGGCGATGATCTGCGTCTGGCCTGTCACCGCGCCGTTGTCTCTGCCGTCGGGCAGGCGCTGCAGCTGGCCTGCGATCTGGCCCGTGCGGCGGCCCGCCTTCGGGCGGTGGCCCCGAAGCTGCGCGCCAAGGCGGCGGGCCGGGCGGTCGATCTGTTTCTGTCGCGCGATGCGCTGGTGCCGGGGGCATTGGCCTTTATGTCGGATCGGGCCGCGCGACGGCTCTGCGACCGACTGGTGGCACTCGGCGCCGTGCGCGAACTGACAGGGCGGGACACGTTCCGCCTGTACGGGGTCTGAGCATGGGGCGGCGCGAGGACACAGAACTTGACCGCGAATTGGCCGTTCTTCCCCCTGAGTTGCGCTGGCGGGAGTGGATGCGCCGGATCGAGGCGGTGCTGTTTGCAAGTAGCGCACCGGTGGCGCGCGAGGATCTGGCGCGGGTCGTGGGGCAGGGGGCCTCGATCGATCTGTTGATCGAGGATCTGGCAGTGGATCTGGAGGGCCGACCCTATGAGGTGGCACAGGTGGGCAAGGCGTGGATGCTGCGCACGCGCGCGGCCTATGCCCCAGCGATCCGCGCTGCGGCAGATGTGGACAGCCAGGCGCTGAACCTGTCGGACTACGATCTGGCCGTGCTGGCGGCGATTGCGTATCACCAGCCGGTCAGCCGCGACGGGTTGAAGGACATCTTTGGAAAAGAGATCAGCCGTGACCTGATCGGCCGACTTGCCGAGCGGGACCTGATCGGCACCGGCCCCCGTGAGCCGAGACGTGGCGCGCCTTATACCTTCGTCACCACCGAGGCGTTCCTGGCTGCCTTCGGGATGGAGTCCTTGCGCGACCTGCCAGACCCCGAGCAATTGGACGATGCAGGCCTGGCAGGCCCATCGGGGGCCACGGAAGGTTAGGCGACCGGCCAGGCTTCAGCAGGAAATCGGCGACTTTGGTGAAGCCGGATTGCTGCCCGCAGCAAGGCGGCCAGATCAGGCTCTCTGGAGGAGGAGGCCGGCCCCGGCCCGGCAGTTTCGCCAAGCCGATCTCTGAGCGTCCTGACCAACCCCTTGTGGTTTTCGGAGGCGCGGGCCAGCCCGAGCCAGAAGGTCAGCGGGCCGCGTTCTGTGGGGTCTCTTACCTCGATCTGCCGCTCTGACAACCGCTGGAAGAAATTGTAGCGAACCCGATGCGACAAGAATGGGACCGTTGATGTCGCCGTTCTGACGGGCACTGGGTGTTTCATAAGCTGCACGGCAAGAGACTTCCGGTCGTCCTGCGCGCGCTCAGCGGAATCAAGGCGCAGCAGATCGTCGATCAGCCGCTCGAGGCGCCGGGCGCCCGTGCTTGCCGGGCCAGTCGGTTTTGCGAGAGGGGCGTCGCAGAAGGCGCAGTACTGTTGTGGCACGAGGCGAGCCTGACGAAATGGCGCAAGGCTCTGCCCACAAGACGGGCAACGGTCGCGCAAGCGGCAGCCATGGCGAAAGCAGGACACGCGGGTTGCCAAGGTCCAGCTCCGCCGGAAATAGGGCACCTCGTCTTCCCCCAGGCAGGAGGGACAGAACTGCAACCAACAGGACTGCGCCGTCGATGTCCCTGCATCTTGCGGCCGGGTCCGCAGCCGCAAGCGCAGGGTCGAGAGTGGACTGTTGGCCAGACAAAGACCGTCGATCTCGTCGGGGCAGATCGCCGTATGGTCGAGCAGCAAGCGACGAACAGAATCCGGCAGATGCCGGTCAAGTTGCGCCGACCATGTCTCGCCGGCCACCCCGAGCACCGCTCCAAAATAGCGCGGCGGCACACCATTGGCATGTGCAAGCCGATGCAGCCAGCTTGACAAAAGCTCCCCAGGAGCTGGCCGGACGTCCACCGGCCAGCGATGCCCCGCGGCCACTCTATAGCGGCGGGCCGGGGAGACGGTGATCCTCTGCGCACTGCTGGTCATGTCATTGAATGGCGCAAGGCCGAGTTCCGTCGCCGTGACAGCGGTATATAGCCGAGGGCCATGACGGTGCTGGACGTGATCCTTTCCTCACCGCTCTCAACAGCTGCCACCGCCGTCCGGGTGACGATGTCGACCACCTCGCCAATCAGCCCTTCCGACAGATCATGGATCATTTTGGCCAGGGGAGGTCGTGAGAGGTTTGAGGCATGCGCAAGCGGCATGCTGGCCTCGAGACTGTCGAGAAGCGTGGCGAAGTCTTCGTCGAATCCCCACCGTGACACTGCGACCGTATCGAACCGCGAGCCCATTTCTTCAGTGTCGTGCAATGCATCATAGACAGCGATTTCGCCGACAAGCACGGGCGAGATGTCATGCACGCGTGCGATCCGCCGCAGGAACGAGAAGATTGCCTTCACATCCTGTCGGCGTCCGCGCAGAACACTGTGGAATTCGTCGAAGATGAGCAGGCGCGGCTTGACGCTGTCGAGAAGATGATCGACCTGTTCGCTGGCGCGGGACAGGCTACGCCAGCCGGCAGCTTGCGGGGCGCGCAGTCCGGACAGAATGCTGGCGTAGAAATGCGACAGGCCTGCCCCCTCCCGGGTCTGGATCACCCAGACCCTTTGCCGGTCGGCACGGCGCAGATGTTCGACGGCGAAGCGTTCGGCGATCATGGTCTTGCCGTTGTGATAGGGACCAGCAATCAACAAGCCGCGTGGACGGAGTGATGGCGGGCGTTCCAACAGCTGCCGCATCGCATCATGTGCCGCAGAGGCACCGGGATGGCCTATCCAGCGTGGCGCCCGAATATGAGCAATGCGGGTGGCAGCATCCGCATCGAGCAACGCTGAGGTTGATGGTAGGAGATGGTCGGCCATGCTACCAGGTCTCCACAGGAAAGACGCGGCGGGGTCGGTCAGGTTCTGGTCCGGTATGGGTCGCCTCCGAAACCTGCCCGACATTTTGATACGCCTTCGGCGCGTCTGCGGCGTGTCGGGCCCTGGTCATTTCCCGCAGGTGAGCCTTCTTGGATTTGGCCCCGGCGACGGTCGCCGCGATTTCCCGGCGCAGAAGCGTCTTTTCCTGCGCCGGTCGTTGTTGGCTCTCACGCGTGCGCGCTCGGTCGGCTTCATGCTGCCAAAGGGTGATTGGCATGGTCACCCCATCCCGCCGCTTTACCGGACGCCAGATCCGCGTGTCGGGATCGGCGATGTAGATCCGGCTGATGTCCCGGGGGTCGTAGCATAGATCCAGAGGTGGCAACCGGTCACGGCGGGCGACGAGAGGGCCAAGCCATTGCTCGAAGTAGTCGATGGCGAACAGGCTGACGCCCTGGGGAGAGATGCGGCGTGTTGTGCGGGGGAGAAAGTTGAGCAGGACTTGGTCAGGATCATCGATCGGCCGGTCCGTCGGTGGAAGTCGCCGCTCCCATTCGAGGCGAGGCACAGTCAGCTTGCGCGCGTTCTGGGTCTGGTTGTGATCGATGATTGCCAGAGCGATGCAACGCTCGAGGGCCGCGAAGGTCAGACTTGCCCTCTCATCGGACGCATAGTCGCCGCGATCCGCGATCGACCGTCCGGTCTTGCCGGGAAGAGAGCGAAGCACCGTGTTCACTTTTCCGACGAGGCGTTCGACAACGCCACCCCGGTGAACCGTTCCCTTGTTCCGGGTGCGGACGGTTATGCCGAAGTCGGCGCATCCCGTCGTGAAGGTGCTGCTTTGAAACTCCTTGGCGGAGTCGACAACGATCTGCTTCGGGCGGCCGCACATTTCCCATGGGTGCGCAATCCCGCGTTCGGCCAGCCAGTCATCCTTGCGGCACATCGCGTGTGCCAAGCACAATGCCACCGAGAGTCGGGACGGGCGCTCGAGGGTGAGGCAAAAGCCGATGATTGCACTCGTCGCCACATCGGCGGCGATGGTGAGATAGGGTCTGCCCACGAAAACGCCATGATCGTCGATCACCTCGACGAACTGGATATCGGCCGGTGTGTGATCGATCTGGACGACGTCAAGGGCGTGTGCTGCACGGATGTATCCCGGACGCGGTTTCAGGCGGTGAAGATGTTTGCCACCGGAAAGCCGCCGCCGTGCGATCTCCTCGGGAGTGAAGATGATCGGAATCCGCTTGGCCACGGTGACATAGGCCGGGGGCTTGAAGCCTTGGCCGGAACAGCGCGCGCGGATCTCGTCGACGATGGGCGCGAGATCGGGTTGCTCTGGCTGCAGCCACATCTTTCGCAAAGTGTCGGAAATGATGGCTTCCACGCTGGCCGATATCCTCGCACGCCGCGCGCCATTCGTCCGAGGAAGAAGCGACGAGACACGGCGGTCCTCCCGATACCGGGCGAGGTGATTGTAGACCTGACGCGTCGAAAGGCGCAGTTCCACCGCTGCCCGGCTGACAGCCTCCCGCATCGGCAAGTCGCCATCGAGAACCCGGTCAAGTTCGCGAGCGATCCGAACCGCCTTCGACCAAGCCTCGTCTGAAGCGCGGTAAGCTGCCCGCTCCAAAGGCCGATCTTTGCTGAGTGCTGTCATGCCGCCGTGCCCTTCAAAACCTATTGAAGTCCATAATGAAATTGAAATCGCAAAGCAGAAACCCGCGCCACTTCCGGAGGTACCTTGCGGAAATCATGTGAAAACCACGCAGTGAAATCGTGAAGGAAAAGCGACACTGGTTTCTGCCGGGACCATTCGAAGAAGAACCAGATGATTTGCCTCCCGGGCCGCGTGCAGAACCGCCGGACACTGCCGTCATCGAAGACTGGGCAAAGGCAGAAGGCGTTCACGCTGCGCGGCTAGCAAAGGTGGCTGGACGCCTGGGAGCTCTGGATGACCGGCTGCTGCGCGGCCCGGAAGGCTGGCGGCATCGCCTCGCTCTTGTCGAGGCAGCGGCCCTCAGCTGGGTCGCAGGAGATCGGGTGAGTACTGATCGTCTGGCGCTCTGGGTATCCATGCGGCTGTCAGGTGCACAGGATGACCCAAATGCCTTGGCACGCGTTGGATGGGCTGTTCGGCGCTTGACAGGCGGTCCCGGACCGATGGCTGACCTGGCCGCTTTTCTGGATCGCCGCGACCCCGAGAACATTGAAGACAGCGCTGAGCGTTTCGAGGATCGCGCGGGTGGGTGGCTGGACGTCATGGCAGCCGCAAAGGGTCTCCACCCGATCACGCGGGCGTGCATGGGGTATCACCTGTGGAGCTTGGCGGGCCTCGGACGCCACGGCGACCAGATCGAAGCTGCCGTCACCGCGTCTAGGATCGCGACCAGCGATGGAAGCGGTGCCATCTTCGCGCCGCTCGCTATGGCCGGGGCCGGGGGGCTGCGCGTTTCGGGCTTGCCACCCGAGCGTTTGGCCCGCTGGTTGGATGGGATGAACAGCGCAATTCTAACGGCGATGCGAACACTTGATGATATTGAAGTGTGGATCGGGCGGGCAGAAAACGTCATGGCGCAATTATCTGGCCGCACGCCGGTTGCCTTGCGAAAGGTTTTCACGGAATGGCCCTTGGTCTCCGCCCCGATGGCTGAGGCCATGACCGGAGCCAGCCGCGCCGCCGTTCAGCGCAATCTCGCATGGATGGAGGCAAGCGGTTTGATCCGCGAGGTGACGGGGAACGGGAGGTATCGCATGTGGAAAGCTGACCTAATATAGGTCATTTGTCGAGGCTGACACCGGCTTGACCTGGCACGCTTTAGTGCCGCCCCAGATGATCGTTTAAGCCACTTTCCGTTCGAATGCGACAAGGCTTTTCCAGCCCAAAGCGTTCGTTAGCCATTCGTCTCACGTTTTTGTGACAATTGATCGCTTGAAGCTCCAGTGGGTGAAGGTTGTAACGGGGCGAAATAACGGAATGAGAGCCGGAGCCAGAGATGGCATCGTAGCATTTGCGAGTGGCGCAAGTTCCCTGTGCCGTGACGTTCCCGATCTCATGGTCGCGATATCGAAGCCGCTGTGCCTAAATTTCCAGACAATCTGCGACTTAACGAATTGTCGCTGCGCAACTTCGGACCAGGTATTGTGCGAGCAGTTTTCTCCTCCCTAGCAAACTGGAAACTGCAAGGATCGCATGTCTACTTACGAAAATTTGCCCTTGAACCTCTAGCCACTAGAAGTCCTATCTGTTCAAGGAGAACACATACCGTTCTTGCCATCAATCGCCGGTGAGAACCGAAAGGGTACGAAATGCTGACAAGACGACACTTCATTCAGACAACAACGGCGCTTTTTTCGGTGACCGGTCCCGGTATGGCTTTTGCCGACACTTGGCCCACCGAGGCTCAGAAGGCTGAATGGGACGCACAGGTGACGCCTCAGGGTTATGTTGCCGAGACTTCCAACCCATGGGGATTGCACCCGCGGTTCCTACCGCAACGTGTGGTCGCGAAGGCCGGTCTCGTGCCGGGAGATATCCATGTCGACGCGGTCGCACGATATCTTTACCACATTGAAGAGGGTGGAACCGCGATGCGCTACGGCGTGGCCATCGCGCGGGGGAACCTCTACGAGCCGGGTGTCTATACCATCAAGCGCAAGGTCAGGTGGCCGCACTGGCAACCGACACAGAGCATGATCAATCGCGACCCCGAACTTTATGCTGACATTGCCGATGGCATGGAACCGGGACCGGAAAACGCGCTTGGATCGAGGGCGCTGTATCTCTACGTCGGGGATCGCGATACCCTTTTGCGCATCCATGGCACTCCGAGCCCACGGAGTATCGGTGGCCGCGCAAGTTCGGGCTGCGTACGGATGGTCATGGCTCATATCAATGATCTTTACCCGAACGTCGAGACCGGCTCTACCGCCTATCTTTACTCGGCGGAGGACAGCGTGACTGCCCGCAGCTAAGCCAAGCAGCGGACGGCAAACGCAATTAAGTTTCGCGAGGGGTGCAGATACGATTGCCGTTCGCCGTGCGCAGCGGCAGCAAGGTTGTTTCTACGGGGCCGCTGTGTTTGTACCAGTAGCACCCGTCCTCGGGCACCAAGCGCGCGGTTGCAACATCCTGATCCGGGGCAGCCATTGCAATCACGGCTTCGGGAACTTTGCCCCGCCGGTCTGCCGAGTCGCCCGGTCCAGTCGGCTGGATTGCGCACCCGGCCGTAAGAGACAGCGCCACTGCAACAATTATTTTTTGCTTCAGCATCAAAACCCGCATCAAGCTTCCTTTCGTGTCTGTTTTTCTTTGCATCGGCTTTTCATGCCTCAAGGCGTGATGGAGCCGGTCGCCGCATCCTCTAGCAATAAAACAAACTGAAATACCACCGTATTTTGCTCTTGAAGCTCTAGCTACTGTAGGGGCTATGTCATGGTAAAGCACCCGAATCCAGAGGTCCATTCATGCCGCCCGACACCCATCGTCACGACCACGATCACGCCGAAGATGCCCAGACAAGCGGCGGCAGCTGCTGCGGGAGCGCCGGAACGTGCGGCGACATCGTTCCGGCGACCCCCGCGCCAGCGGGCGGGCGCAGTTTTCAGGTGTCCGGCCTCGATTGCGCCGAGGAGGTAGCAATCCTGAACAAGGTGGTCGGCCCGAAGATCGGCGGGGCCGAGCATCTCGCGTTCGACGTGATCAATGGGCGGATGACTATTCTCGACAGCGCCAAGAGTTTATCGGACGGCGAAATTGCAGAACTGGTCGCAAGCACCGGCATGACCGCCAAGCCTTGGGATGCCGAGAACGCGTCGGTCGACCAGGCGGCCCATCTTGCAAGACAGCGGCTGTTTACGGCGCTCAGTGGAGGCTTCTGGGCCGCGGGATTTCTGTGGCACATCATCGAGACCGGCATGGGCGGGGCGCTCGGCCTCTTCGCGGGTCACGGCGAAGCGCCGATGCCACTGGTCGAGGCAGGGCTGTTCGCGGTTGCGATCCTGTTCGGTGTCTGGCTCGTGGCACCCAAGGCATGGTCGTCCGCTCGGCGGCTGTCGCCCGACATGAACCTGCTCATGGTGGTCGCCGTGGCCGGTGCCATCGGGCTTGGCGAATTTTTCGAGGCGGCGACAGTCGCGTTCTTCTTTTCGCTCTCGCTCTACCTCGAAAGCTGGAGCGTCGGGCGTGCGAGGAATGCGGTTTCAGCTCTGCTCGACCTCGCGCCGCCGACGGCAAGAGTTCTTCATGATGACGGCTCGGAAGCGGACGTTCCGGCTTCTGCGGTTGCTATCAACGCACGTTTCATCGTGCGCGGCGGAGACCGCATCCCATTGGATGGTGAGGTTGTCGATGGGGCAGGGGCCGTCGATCAGGCGCCGATCACCGGAGAGAGTGCGCTGGTCCCAAAGGAACGGGGCGACGAAGTCTATGCCGGTACGATCAACGGCGAAGGCACACTGACGGTGCGCGCCACGAAGGCCGCCTCGGACACCGTGTTGGCCAAGATTATCCGCATGGTCGGCGACGCCCATGCCCGCCGCGCGCCGGTGGAGCAGTGGGTGGCGAAATTCGCCCGCATCTATACGCCTATCGTCATGGCTCTCGCCATTGCAATTGCCCTGCTGCCGCCGCTCATTTTCGGGGGGGCCTGGGATTATTGGTTCTACAATGCACTCGTGCTGCTGGTGATCGCTTGCCCATGCGCTCTGGTCATCTCGACACCGGTCTCCATCGTCGCTGCACTCACCGCCTCAGCGCGGGCCGGGGTGCTGATCAAGGGCGGTGCATATGTTGAGGCACCGGGCAAGACCACTGCACTGGCCATGGACAAGACCGGCACGATCACCATGGGCGAGCCCGAGGTGGCGGCGGTGCATCCGCTGGGCAAAGCATCGGCGCAAGATCTGATGACCCTCGCCGCTGGGCTGGAGGCACGTTCCTCGCATCCCTTGGCGCGCGCCATTCTTGCGCGGGCAGAAGCCGACGGCATCAAGGTATCCGCCGCGGAAGATACCCGAACCGTTCCGGGCAGGGGACTTGAAGGACGCACAGACGGCCGGTCGATCTGGCTGGGGTCGGACCGGTTTGCCGAGGAGAAGGGTTTCGGCGACGCCATTCCGAAGGATTTGCGCGACCGCATCGAAGGGGCTGGCAGCACCCTTGTTGCCGTGGGCGACGACACCGGTGTCACCGGCATCTTGGAATTGCGCGACCGTATCCGCCCGGATGCCAAAGGCATCGTGGCGCAGCTTCACGCGCAGGGTGTGAAGACCATCGTCATGCTGACCGGTGATAACGAGCGGACAGCGCGCGCTGTTGCAGCCGAGGTCGGCATCGACGAGGTCCGTGCCGAGCTTCTGCCCGAAGACAAGGTGACTGCCATCGAAGAACTGGTCGAAACGCATGACATGGTGGCCATGATCGGCGACGGGGTCAACGACGCCCCGGCCATGGCGCGCGCGCATTACGCCATCGCAATGGGTGCCGTTGGTTCGGACGCGGCAATCGAGACGGCGGATATAGCCCTGATGACCGACGATCTCGGCAAGGTGCCTTGGCTGATCGGTCATTCGCGCCGGACAATGTCGATCATTCATCAGAACATCGGTATTTCCTTGGCGACCAAGGGCGTTTTCGTTGTCGCTACCGCGTTCGGACTGGCATCGATGTGGGGCGCGATTGCAGCCGACGTAGGAGTGTCATTGCTGGTGGTGGCCAATGCCCTGCGCCTGCTGAACAGCCAAGAGGCCAAGGCGCCGCCGTCCGGCGGTGAGCAGGTTGGCCCACAGATGGCAAAGGCCGCGCTTGCCCACGGACATTGATCACGCAGCATTTGCAAGGTAACGTAATGTCCATAACAGACCTCACGAAAGAGGCATCGAGCAGTGAAAACCATCCGATTTCCCCGCCGCGCCGTCCTGTTGGGCGGGCTGGTAGCGTTTCTGTCCGGGTGTGCCAGCAAGTTCCGCAGCTATGACGGACCCGAAGTCACCCGTGTTCGGCTTTACAAGGGACAGCGCTTGCTTGTTCTCGACGGAGCCGATCGCGTCTTGCAAACCTATCCGGTCGGGCTGGGTTTCGCTCCTGAGGGTCACAAACAATTCGAGGGGGATGGCCGGACTCCGGAAGGAGTTTACACAATCGACAGGCGAAACCCCAACAGCACCTACCATCTTTCGATTGGCATCTCTTATCCGAACGAGGCCGACATCGCCTTTGCCGAAGCGCAGGGCCTTTCCCCCGGCGGCGACATCTTCATCCATGGTGGCCCACGCCCCGGCATCGACCCGACAAATGTCCGCGACTGGACAGCTGGCTGCATCGCGGTCACGGATCGGGAGATCGAGGACATCTATGCAATGGTGAAGGACGGGACACCTATCCACATCTTTGCATGACGGTCTTTCTCATGCGGCGGTAGTGAGCCGTCGCATTGGCGCCATTGCCCAGCTCCACGAAGCCAAGATGAGCGCCAACAGCATCCAGTCCCCGAAGCTCGCGTAGAGTGTCGGCGGTCGCGCGGAGGGCAGGCTAGCGTCGATGATGCCCGTTTCGCCGGTATCGAGCCGCGCAACGATCTCTCCGCTCGCGTCGATGACCGCAGAGATGCCCGTATTCGCGGCTCGGATGACTGGAAGGCCTTCCTCTACGGCGCGCATACGTGCGGAAGCCAGATGCTGCTCGGGTCCGATGCTGGTGCCAAACCAGGCATCGTTTGTCGCGTTGAAAATCCAGTCCGGCCGGAACAGGTCGTCGACCACATGCCCTGGGAAGATGATCTCATAGCAGATCGCCACGGCGACCAGCGGCACACCCGGAAGCGCAAGCGTTCTCGGGCCCGGTCCGGGCGTAAAATCGCCCAGACCCGCCGTGAGCCGCTCGATGGGCAACCAGCCGCGGAATGGCACATATTCGCCGAAGGGCACGAGATGGTGTTTCGCGTATCCGGTCAGGATCTCGCCGGTCTCGTCAAATGCCTGGACCGTGTTGAAATATCGGGTGCCATCCTCGCTCGGTACACGGTCCGGCACACCGGTAAGCAGCACTCTGCCGTCTGGTAGCGCTGCGGCAATGCGGGCCCGTGCCTCCGTATCCTCATCGAGGAAACCCGGAAAGGCGGTTTCCGGCCAGAGAAGCACGTCGAAATCGCCGGGCCGGGTTGAAAGCTCAAGATAGCGCGCGAAGGTCGCCTCGCGGTTCTCGGGAGCCCATTTCTCCTCTTGTGGAATGTTGCCCTGGACGATGCGCAGGTCGACACCGGGTGGCTGTTGTGCATCCGACTGGAGGCGCAGCGTGCCGACAGCCCACATCGTCGCGATTCCGGCCAGCGCCATGAGCGAGATGGTCAATCGTTGCCGCCCGGACGCCATAGCAGCCGCGCCAGGGAGTACCGCGACGAACACGGTGAGAAAGCTTAGCCCATAGCTTCCGACCCAGGCGGCGGTCTGGCGAAGGGCGGCGTAGTCTACAAGTGCGTAACCGGCCAGGTTCCAGGGAAACCCTGTCAGAACGTGACCACGCAACCACTCGGCCACGGTCCAGGAGGTCGCGAACAGGAGGCAGGCCAAGAGACTGCCCATGGCTCCGCGCCGCGCGATTTCGGCAAAAAGCGCAGCGGCAATGGCTGGGAAAATCGCGAGACCTGCGGACAATCCCGCGACCGCCGGAATCGCCATCGTCCCAAACCGCTCGGCCTCGACGTAGAAACTTTCCGCGATCCACCAAATCCCGAAACCGAACTGGCCGAGACCAAACGCCCAGCCGACGAGGAAAGCGCGCCCGAAGGAGAGATCGCGAAGCCCGACAAACAACGCGGAATAGGCAACGGGAACGAGCAGGAGAATCGAAAGAGGCGGGAAAGTCAGAACGGTCATCGCCCCGGCGGCGAAACCAAGCGTCATCCGCGAAAGCAAACGGTGGCGCAGAGCGATGCGGTTCAGAATTTCCGGCTTCACGACTTGATCGAACGCCGCGCGCTGATCCATGGCGCGGCGAGCAAGAGCCCCACGCCACTGACGACAAATACATCGGCCAAGTTGAAGGCAGGCCAATGTGTTGTGCCAATGTAGAAATCGAGAAAGTCTGTTACAGCCCGATACCGCACACGATCGATGACATTGCCCAGGGCTCCGCCAATGATCGCACCGTAGGCAAGCGTTTCCACCGCATTGTCGGCGCGAAACAGCATAACCCCCAGCCAAACACAGATGGCAAGAGCGAAAGCGATGAGGCTCCACCACGGCGCGCCGCCCAACATCCCGAAAGTCACGCCGTCATTACGATAAAAGACGAGGTTGAATCCCGGAAACACGGGAATTCCGGCGCTTAAAGTGACGGCATTCGCAACGACAATGGCTTTGGTGATCTGATCGATCGCGAACGCAGCAAGTGCTGCGAAGACGCCGATCATCGGAGATACCTTGTTTAGTGACATTGCCTCATCCCAACCAGACATCAAGGAACAGCATCAGAACGAGCCCGACTGCGAGACCGAGCGTCGCCCTGTTCTGATGGCCGCTGCGATGGGTTTCGGGGATGATTTCGTGGCTAATGACGTAGAGCATTGCGCCCGCGGCAAAGGCCAGACCCCATGGAAGCAGCGGTTCCGACAGTGTGATGATGCCGGCCCCGAGCAAACCGCCAATCGGCTCGATCATGCCCGTCAGCGCCGCGATGCCCCAGGCGCGCAGCTTCGGATATCCCTCGCCCAGCAGAGATACAGCGACGGCCAATCCTTCGGGCGCATTCTGAAGCCCGATGCCGATGGCGAGCGGCAGACCGCCCTCCATACCTCCGGATCCGAAGCCGACCCCAACCGCAAGGCCTTCGGGGAAGTTGTGGATCGTGATTGCGATGATGAACAGCCAGACCCGCCGCAAAGACGCCGCTTCGGGCCCTTCGCGTCCCGTCTTGAAGTGCTCGTGCGGCAGCTTTTCGTTCATCAGGGCGACAGCCCCCATGCCCAGAAGAATCGAAACGCATACGATGGCCGCAGGCATCGCGCCGTTTTCGAACATCGGCTCCGCCGCATCCAATGCCGGGATGATCAGCGAAAAGAAAGAAGCGGCGAGCATCACACCGGCAGCGAAGCCGAGCGACAGATCGCGTGTGGCCCGAGACGGGATGCGCCCGAACAGCACGGGAACTGCTCCGACTGCTGTGAGCGATCCGGCGGCAAGACTTCCGAGAAAGCCGAGCATTATCGGAGACAGATTTTCCATGGGCGGGCCAGATTATCCTTCGGCGTAGCTCGAAAAGACTTCCGTCGACCCGTCCTTGCGGATGAGGAAGACATCATAGGCCTCGCGGTCGTCTTCTGGCCCCATGCCGGGCGAGCCATAGGGCATCCCCGGAACAGCGAGGCCGACGGCGTCCGGGCGCTCCTCGAGAAGGCGGCGGATGTCAGCGGCCGGTACATGGCCCTCGATCACGTAGCCGTCAATGAGCGCGGTGTGGCAGGAGACCATGCGCTGCGGCACGCCGTTGTCTAGCTTGAAGCGCACGAGAAGCCCGCCGAACATGTCCTGGCCGGTCGGCACAAACCCGTTCTCTTCGAGATGTTTCATCCACGAGAGGCAGCAGCCGCATCCGTTGGTCTTGCGGACGTCGATCGCCGTTGCCTCTGCGAGGGCCTGGGCCGCTGGGAACAGGGCGAGCGTGATGGCAAGAACTTGTGTCATGCGTTTCATGGGTCAGAGCCTTTCGGTTGTCGTTTTGGCAATCTCGCTGCCGAGGTTTTCATTCAGAAGCGCCCGCGCCTCGGCCAGACGCGAGAGCGCGGCGGTATCATCCGCATCGCTCTCGGCCGCTTCGGCGAGCCGGTCGTCAGAGAGGGGGTCAGTCGGGCGCCCATCCACGAGCACCTCATAGTGCAGGTTCGGACCTGTCGCCGTGCCAGTCGCGCCGACGCGGCCGATCACGTCTCCCGCCGCAACGCGTTGGCCTTGTGCCAAGTCTTCCGGCACGGCGCTCAGATGCGCGTAGCGCGTCATGGTGTCGGAGCCGTGCAAGATTTCGACCACGCGACCATATCCGCCGCGCCAGCCGATGAAATTGACCCGCCCCGGTGCCGTCGCTTGAACCGGTGTCCCACGTGCCGCTGCAAAATCGACGCCGGTGTGCATCCGGACGTTGCCAAAGACCGGATGCGTGCGGCGTCCGAACACCGAGCTGAGGCGCGCACCCTCTACCGGCTGTGCGAAGACGCGCAGCACCTCGCCATCGACGTAGATCGTCGCCTGACCGCTGCCGTCGTCCGGCCATACGATCTCGTAAAGCGAACCGCCGATCTCCAGTGCGGCGAAGGCGAGTTCGGGCTGTCCGATCCTGTCCTCTCCGACCCGCGCCTCACGCCAGAGAAGCCTTAGTGTTTCGCCACCGGCCATCTCGCGGCGGAAATCCACGGTCCCACCCAGCATCTGCGCAAGGTCCACGGAAAAACGGGCGGGTATGCCGGCTTCGTCGAGTGCCGCGAAGATCGAGCTGTCGATCATGGCTTCGCCGGCAAGGGTTACGATTTCCGGATCCGGAGCCACGACCTGCGTGGACATCTGCTCGCCGAAAACCACCTCGATCCGAACCCCGTCCTCGACGGCGAGTGAGACGGTGCGGGGGCTGCCGTCCACGGTCGAAGCGACAGTGACCGAGTGCCCCGGCCGCAGCCGTCGCAGATCGTATTCCGCACCAAGCGCGAGGGCAACTTCGGCTCTGTCAGGTGCCGCAAGACCGGCCTCTGACAGCAAGAAATCGAGCGTTTCGCCCGGAGCAATGTCGCGCGACCACGTCGACAGGGGTGGCTCGATCGCTTGCACCGGCCTGTCGGCAAACGCGGCCTGCAGAAGGGGCAGCGGGCTGAGGTCGGGTGCATCGTCTGCCCATGCCGCCGCGGGCAGCGTCACGGGGATGTCAACGTTCTGGGGGGCTTCAGGACCTTGGGGCATCCAGCTACCTGCCTGGGCAAGTTCCGGCGGCACGGGTTCTTTCGACATGGAATCAGAGATGGCGATAGCCGCTCCCGAAACCGTCCCCGCAATTGCGACACAAGCCGCCAAAGTTCTGAGCCTCATGTCGCCCCCTCCATTTCTTCTTCCAGCGCGCGGCGGATCTTCGGCACCGCGAATTCTTTGGGCTCGTGATAGTCGATCATGGTGACGAATCGCCCAGAGGCTGCGAACAGGAAGACGCTCGCGGTGTGGTTCATCGTGTAATCGCCGCTCTCCGCCGGTACTCGCTCGTAGGTGGCGCGGAAGCCGTCCGCGACGCGCGCTATCTGCTCTTCCGGTCCCGTCCAGCCGCGGATCGCCGGATGGAAGTAGCCGACATATTCGGCCATCGTTTCGACAGTGTCGCGCTCGGGATCGACCGTGATGAAAACCACGTTCATCTCGTCGGCCTCGTCTCCCAGATCGTCGAGCCATCCCGAAATGTCAGAAAGCGTGGTCGGGCAGACATCGGGACAGTAGGTGAAGCCGAAGAACGCCATCGTCGGGCGACCGATCAGGGTTTCCGGCCCGACCGCGTTGCCCTCATGATCCGTCAGACGGAAATCCATCTCGGTCAGGGCCACAGGCCGCTGCCCGACAGGTTCGGGTCCACCGGGTCCATCGACCTGCCACCAACCGACGAAGAGCATCAGGGCGACCGCCCCGACACCAGCCGCGCCGTACCCCAGGACCGCCCGTCGCCGCATCAGTCCTCTGGCCCCCGCGCGGCGATTCCGAGGATCGGCACCTTGACCGTCACTTCGCCTCCGTCGTCGAAAAGCAGGGTCAGCGGAAAGGTGTCCCCTTCCGTCATCGGTTCTTGTAGCCGCATCAGCATTGCGTGCAGGCCCCCCGGTTCGAGCGCGACGCTCTCGCCCGGGGCGATCGCGATCTCCCCCGCCGGGCTCATGGAGCTCACACCTTCGGCATTGGTCTTCGTCTCGTGGATTTCGGGCATCATCGCGAGCGGTGTTGTAAGGCCGATCAGCGTCACCGGCTCGTCGCCAGTGTTGCGGATCGTCATGTAAGCGGCCCCGGGACGGTTCATCCCGATGGAGGCGCGGGACCACGCGTTCTCGACGACAACATCCTCGGGTCCGGCCAGCGCGGGCACCGAGAGCCCTCCAAGGGTCAAAAGCGCGGCCAGTGTGCCAGTCAAAATATACTTTTTCATCGTTCTGATCCTGCCCTTTCCATTCAGCTTTGCGCGGCAGCGACTTCGGCGGCCACCAGACGACGCAACTCTGCCTCCCCGAATGGATCGAGCGGCTTGCCGTTCACAAAGAATGTGGGCGTCTGGCGAATTCCCACGGCCTCGACGTCAGCACGATCCTGGTTAAGGATCGCCACGACACCGGGTGCCAGCATTTGCGTGCGCGCGGCTTCGGCATCGAGTCCGGCCGTGGCGGCGATCTGAAGGATCAGGCCAGGCGCCGGGGCACCGTGCGACGCCCATCTCGGCTGTTCCCGCAGAACGGCCTCGAGCACCGGCACGTAAACGTCCTGCATGCGCGCCGCTTCGAGCACGCGGATGGCTTCCTCGGATGCCGCGCCGTGGAAGGGCGTGTAGCGGATCACGACGCGGACAGCTTCCCCATGCTCGGCCATGATGTCCTTCACGATGGGATGAAAGGCGCGACAGGCCTCGCAGGCCGGATCGAAGAATTCGACGATCGTGACGGGCGCATCCGCAGGCCCGAGGATGGGCGAGTAGGGGCGGATCATCGCCTCCGCAAGTTCCGGAGCAACGGGCTCCGCTTCGGCCACTGGGCCGGGGCGGATTGCAAACCAGGTGGCTCCGCCGAAACCGGCGGCGCCGAGGGCAAGAACGGACAGGATCAGGCCGCGTCGATTCATGTTCGTGTGTCCTTCAATGAAAGGGCCGACAGCGCCCCGATCAGCGCGAAGGCGGCGAGCGCCATCAGCGGGATAGGGATGCCGAAGACCAGTTGGTTGTCATCGGTGCAAGAGGGGCCGGTGGCCGTGCAGGGCTGGACGCGTTCGGGAACAAGACCGACGTACAGCCCCATGTGCCAGAGGGCGATTGCGCCGCCGCCAAGCGCCAATGCGATGCCGTAGCGCCCCACGCGGCCGTCCCGCCACCAAAGGCCGAGCCCGAGGACAATGGCCAAGGGGAACATGAAGGCGCGCTGGAACCAGCACAGCACACAGGGCGTCTGCCCCAGCACCTCGCCGACAAAAAGCACGGCAAGCGAGGCGACGAGCGCGATGATCCACGCCAGCCCGAGGGCTGTTTCTCCGGACATACGGTTCATGTCGGTCAGAACCTCTCTTCCAGATCGGCGAGTATCTCTTCGGCGGAGGTGCCGTAGGGCCACGAGTCGGCGAAGCCCGCGTCGGGATCGAAGAGGAACAAATGCGACGTGTGGCCCATCGTGTAACCATCCGGCGCCGCAGCCTCTTCGACGCGTTCAAAGAAGATCGGAAACGTCTCGGATGTGGCGGCGATCTGTTCCGGCGTGCCGGTCAGACCGATGATGCCCGCATCGAACAGCGGGACGTATTCGGCGAGTGCGGCGGGCGTGTCCCGTTCGGGGTCGATGGTGATGAAAATCGGCTGGACCTTGGCGGCATCGTCGCCCAGACCGTCCATCACCGCCGCGACCTCAGATAGGGTCGTCGGGCAGACGTCGGGGCAGTTGGTAAAGCCGAAAAAAACCAGCATCCAGCGCCCCGCAAAGTCCTCCTCGGTTTGAACCATACCCTGGTGGTCCGTCAGTTCGAACTCAGCGAAAAAAGGCGGCTCGGCGTCAGTTCGGGCGCTATCGGCACGATAATCGGACCATAGCAAGAGCCATACGAAGGCAAGCGCTGCCACGCCTGCCAAAACCCAAAGAAACTTCTGTGCCGATGTAAGGGACAATCCTGTTCGCCTGTTTTTGATTCTTATTGCAAGTGCGGATACATCCTCTAGCCGCTAGAGGTTCAAGCACGAAATCATGGTATAGCTTGAACTCACGCGTCTGTGAAACCGACACTTGTTTATTCCGACGGCAAAACCTACACAAACTGTATCTTTTTCATGGAGGCGAAAATGCTCACGATCGGTACTCTGTCAAAGAAGACTGGCACGAAGGTGCAGACCATCCGGTACTACGAACAGATTGGGCTCATGCCCGAACCTGGCAGGACCGAAGGCGGGCAGAGGCGCTACGACAATGCACAGCTCGACCGGCTGTCCTTCATCCGCCATTCGCGACAACTCGGTTTCTCGCTCGATGCGATCCGCGAGCTGCTCGACCTCAGCGACCATCCCAACCGGCCCTGTGATGAGGCTGATGCCATCGCGCGTCGCCAGCTCAAACAGGTGGAGCAGCGCATGGCCCGCCTGAAGGCGCTGCGCACGGAACTGAAACGCATGGTTCACGAATGCAGCGGCGGGCGGACGGGAGATTGCAAGGTGCTTGAGGTGTTGCGGGACCATTCGGAATGCTTGACCGAACACGAGGAAATCGGGGCCTGAAGGAATTCAGCCAACATTCCGGCTGGAACGCAGATCTGCCGCAGAAGTTAATGTGTCGTACAACACAAGCTGGAACCACAAAATGGCCGCTAGACAAGATTCAATGGAGAGACGGACGCTTTGGATCGTTCTGGCGCTCAATATCGGTTTGGCCGTGGCTTTTTTCGCAACAGGCGCCTTCGGCGACTCAAGTGCCCTGATCGCCAACGGGCTCGATAACCTCTCCGACAGCTTCGTCTACGCGATCAGCCTTTTCGCTTTGTCCCGATCCGCCAAATGGAAACGCGGGGCGGCGAACGTTTCCGGCGGGCTGCTGATCCTGTTCGCTGCAGGCATCCTCTACGATGCGTGGCGCCGCTACATCGGTGGGTCAGATCCGCTCGGGACGATCATGATTGCAATGGCCCTGATCGCGGCGGCTATCAACGCAGTCTGCGTTTGGCTGCTCGCTAAGCTCAAAAATCCAAACGTCAATATCCGCGCGGCCAACACCTTCAGTTACAACGATTTCGCCGCGAACCTCGGGATCGTCGTGGCCGGTGGCCTCGTCGCTTGGCTAGGAACCAACTGGCCGGACCTTGTCGTCGGTGTGATCGTCGCCGGGATCGCGGCCTGGGGCGGTATCGACATCCTGCGCGACGCACACGGCGAACACCACAAAGCGGTTCACACGGACAAATAGTTGCGGGAGATTCTTTCTGAAAGAAAGGATTGAAGCTATAGTGACTATAGCAATTAGTCTTGTTCCAAGACGATTCGAGGAGCGACCCGTTGCAGATGATCGACCCCCTACTTGTACCCACCAAACTACTGGATTTTGATGCCGCGCCTCTTGCGCGTCTAATTGAGAACCGCAGCTGGCGCGGCTTATCCGAATACGATCGGATCGGAGCTGCCTATGATTTCGTTCGGAATGAAATCGCGTTCGGATACAATCGAGCTGACGACATCCCCGCATCCGAAGTGCTTTCCGACGGCTATGGGCAGTGCAATACCAAAAGCACGCTCTTGATGGCGCTGCTGCGTGGTGTCGGCATTCGTTGCCGGTTGCATGGGTTTACGATCCACAAAGGCTTGCAGCGCGGTGTTGTCCCTGAGCTGGTGTATCCGCTTGCTCCGCAGGAAATTCTCCACTCATGGGTCGAGATCGAATTTCAAGGTGCCTGGATCAACCTTGAAGGCTTCATCCTGGATGACGCTTTCCTCGATGTCCTGCAAACGTCATTCTCGGACACAGAAAGTCTCTGCGGTTATGGCGCGGGCACGGATTGCCTTGGCGCGCCTCCCGTCGCCTGGAACGGAGAAGATACCTACATTCAGAAAACCGGCATCGTGCAGGATTTCGGCGTGTTTGATACGCCGGACGCCTTCTATTTTTCCCATGAGCAATCCTTTGGATGGCTGCGTGGTGCCCTTTACCGTCATATCATACGCCACTGGATGAATGCGCGCGTTCGTGGTTTCCGCAGCGACCGCCTCAAGACTGACCGACGCGCGACACACGCGCATGAGGAGCCTGCCAATGCCACATGACCACGGGCACGCGCATATCGATCCGGATTCTGGCGATCGGCGGGTTGCCATCGCGATCTGGGCGAACGGGCTTCTTACCGTTGCGCAAATCGTCGGGGGCATATTGTCGGGCAGCCTGGCACTGATCGCCGATGCGCTGCACAACTTTTCCGATATGGCCTCGCTTGTCATTGCCTTTGCCGCACGCAAGATCGCGCGCCGCCCGGCCGATGAGCGCATGACCTTCGGCTATGGCCGGGTCGAAATCGTCGCGGCCCTGATCAACTACACCACCCTCATCGTGATCGGCTTCTATCTGATCTACGAAGGTGGCATGCGCATGATTGATCCACCCGAAGTCATGGGGTGGACCGTCGTCATTCTCGGTGGAATCGCGCTTGTGGTCGACACGCTGACCGCAATGCTGACCTATTCGATGCAGAAGGGGAGCGTGAACATCCGTGCGCTTTTTCTCCACAACCTTTCGGATGCGCTTGCTTCGGTCGCGGTTATCGTCGCTGGGTCGCTGATCATCCTTTACGACATGCGTTGGGTCGATCCTGCCATCACCATCGGCATCGCGACCTACATCCTGTATCTGTCTTTCACTGAAATAGGCGGCCCAATCCGAACCCTGATGCTCGGGAGCCCGCCGGACATCGACAACGAGGCCGTCGTCGAAGCGATGCGGAAAGTCGAAGGCGTCGCCGACGTCCACCACGTCCATCTCTGGCAAATGCAAGAGCACGAGGCTGCGCTCGACTGTCATGTCGTCGTGGCAGCCGAGGGATGGTCGAAGATCGAAGAGATCAAGAGCGCGATCAAGGAGCGGCTGAAGGAAGAATTCGGCATCAGCCATTCCAGCCTCGAATTCGAGCACGAGGATCGCGCTCATCAGAACGCCGATCTCTACGGTCACGGCAACGCAAGTGAAAAGGAGAAGACCAATGTTCAAGGAAACGCTGACCGAGCGTGATGATGTCATCGGGCTCGTCTGCGAAGGCAAGTTGACGGAGACAGAATTCAAGTAAATGCACGCGCTGCTTCATGAGCGTCTTGGAACAACCGATAATCCGGGTCTGGTTCTCGACCTTACAAGTTTCGAGGGCTACGAAGAGCCTTCGGCGATGCTAGAAGATCTGAAGGTCGACACCGCCCACGCGAACGATTTCGGTCGCATAGCGGTTGTCGGAGAACGCAGATGGATGGAATGGGGCGCACGGGTGGTCAACCTATTGACGGGCTCCGAGTTGCAGTGGTTCGAATCCAGCGATACCGAGTCCGCAATTGCGTGGGCGCGTGACGGGTAGCCAGCGATTCTGCAAGAAAAGGACTCTGGCCTGGAAATTGACATCACATCAGATGCTTCACGATTAATGGAGGAACGGAACGATCTAAATGTAGTCAGCAACATTTGTCTGCTCGGATGAAACAATCCGATGCAGTTTGATGTCGACTTTAGGCTGCATAATAAGTCCCTACGCGCTGAATTCTTCGAAATTTAACATAAACTTCACTATCGGAACTTGACATCTGTAGCGGGGCTTTCATGGACTCCAAGTCCGAGCAAGCGAAGCTACCGGGATATCTCCCCTTCCAGCACCGCTCGTCCGTGCACCGCCAAGGTTGCTGAAAACCTCTGGCACCCAAACTTGCGGATCACATCGAGTACCCGCGCTTCGTAGGCAGCGTGTCCGATCAAGCGACACAAGTCGGACGCGTGGAACTGGCGGTTCGCAGTTGGTGCGGCTTGCATCTGTCTCAGCAATTCGCGCTCTTTGGGATCCGTTATTGGTCTCGCGGGCGGCTTGACCGCGGGACGAGTTGGAGTTCCCCACGAATTTCGCCATCGGCGCATGAAGCCAAGCAGGAAGCCGGCCGGCACCCTGCCGTTGCCTCGGGACCGGTTGAAGGCAAGGAAGCGATCCCAGATGACCTGGGTGTCGATGTTCCAGCAGGGCAACGTGGCCTTCGCTGCTTTGATGAGCTCCGCCCAACTTGTCTGAAAAACGTTCGAACTCGTGGTGATATCGATCAGCCCTGAGAAGATAGTTTTGTTTTTATTATCTCTAGATAGTGATGTGTCGCCTTCACCTGACACGAGATCATGGGTTTCACTCTCCTCGTCGAAAGCGGAAAACCGAAAGATCCAGGGCGCGAACTTGCCATTCGGCTTCGCCCGCTCGAGCTGCAACTCCGAAGCCTCAAGTTCGCTCAGAAGAACCGCAAGATACTGCCGTGAGACACCCATCTTCTCCGCCAGGGCCGAGAGGGTGAAGGCTGCCGTTCCGCGCGACAAACCGTTGTAGCCATCCTTCCAGGCGATGGCATCGAGGATGAGGGTGGCAAGCTTGTGCGCTGCAACAGAGAGATTTGTCTGCGTGATCCGTCGCAGGATCAGGCCGGTCGTAGGTTCCATGGTCGAGGTCTCCTTGGAGATCCGACGCCATGTCGTGAGACAACAACATTCTTGCCAGCAAAACAACTTTGCTGGTTGCAGGTGTTTTAGCGGTGCGCTAGGAAACTCTTGTTCACGGAGTTTTCTAGCACGGCGTCAGGCTTCACGGTCTGGCGTCGTCTCCTTTTCGGGGGTTTTGCACAGCCTTCCGTGCGGGGTTGTCAGGACGCGCGCGGTAAAAACCGCGCGCAGATTTTGTCAGTAGCGAACTTCTTCAGAACCATAGTTCCCGGCGTGATCACGCCAGTCGACGAAGACGGAACGGTAAAAGTAGCTGCCACATCCATTCGGGATGCTCAGGCCAGATGCGGCTGGCACCTGGCCCACGGTGGATCTTGTCCATCGGTAGTCGCCCTGCACGCCGTAGGACCCCAATCGCGTCGAGTCGCTGCGATTGCAGTCGCCATCTCGGTTTTCGTGCTGGCGATACTGGATGTGATAGACCCGTATGCTGCGCACGAAATCAAAGGCGTCGCCCGAGATGTCGATGTCGGCTTGTTCATCCGCTTGGACGCGGACAAGGGGCATAGGAGTCGATTCCTGCGGTTCGGGCGGATCGCGGAACGTGATGTCATAAAGGCGTTCCATAGGCGACATTGGACTGGGGTCTTTGAACGACACACCCATTGGGCACCGCCAGATTTGTAAGGGCGGCTCGATCGGCCATGGCGTGATCCGCCGAATGAAGACCGCTCTGGCATGCGCGCAGGGCGCAGAGGCAGGCCAACCGCCCGCAAGGCAGAGGAGGATCGCACAATCCACCTGATAGGCCTGAGCCGGAGCTGACGAGGCCATTAGTCCGGATATGCTTATTGCCGTGGCTGTTGCCACGCCGTGGATCACGTGCTTCATGATGCCGACTCCATCTATAATGGTGCAGCGATACGAAACAACATTAATGATAGCAAGGAGATTTGATTGATGGTTGCGTGCGATTGTTCGCTTGTCTAGCTTGATGGCTTCCAAGAACTGACGTCGGTTCTGGCTGCTTCGGCGTCTTGAAAGTGGCCAAAATTGCGGACCTCTTTCATGTTAACTTTCACTCAAATATCTGTAACCAAATACAAATATGGCATTTCAATGCGGCCACGAAAGCGGTCATGGAAGAACAGGCCGCATGAGCCCGTCACACGGCGAGTCGCAGCGCTCATGGTCTCGGGAATGGCAGAACGGAAAACTGTCTCGCCTGGTTCCCCGGCGGGAATCCGGGCGCAGAAGGACGGGGTGGAGCAACGAGCCTATGTTGGGACCGAACATGACCTTGAAGATTTATGTCAGTATCTGATACGATTGAGCATGGATAGGAGAGTCTGATGCCAAACGTCCACCTGACCGAACCGATGCAGAAATATGTGCAGGCGCAGATCGAGTCCGGCGCTTACGCCAATCTGAGCGAAGTCGTGCGCGCCGGCGTGAGGATGCTGATGGAGAAGGACGGCGCGCGGCAGTTCTACGCCCTAAAGGCCGACCTCGAGATGGCAGCCACCCTGGCCGAAAATGGAGACTTCGCCGAGTTTGATGCCCATGCTTTCGAACCGGATGCGTTTGATCGCTGACCCGCATGACTATTCGACTTTCCGGTCGGGCCAGGTCCGACCTTGAAGAGATCCGTGCCTACACCGTCGAGACCTGGGGCAGGGACCAATGGCTCGTCTATTACCGCCAGTTGGTCACCGCCTTCGAGCGGATCACCGGGGATCCCGACGTGGGCCGGGACAGGAGTCTCTTTGTCCCGGGGATGCGGTCCGTCAATTGCCAGCGTCATGTGATCTTCTACAAGCGGCTCGATGCGGCTGATGGCGCGGCAGTCATCCTGCGCATCGTGCACCAGCGCCGCAACATGCCCGCGCTCGTCTACTACGAGGATCTCGACGGCGGTTGAGCCCTTGCGTTTCCTCATTCTAATAGCTCGACCAGTCTTCCATAGTCTTCACTGACCTCGCGTGCCTCCTGAAACGCGCGTTGACGCTCGGCATCAAGGCATCGGAAGTATTCCTGGATGTCGACGATGTAGCCCTCAAAATCAGAACGCAACAGATCGGCGTAGACACGCATGTCTTCTTGCGACTGGGGCAAGAACGGTCGCTCGGGAGGTACGCAATCCGCAGCCGCAGCTACCGGCATGCTTCCAAGCAGGAACGCAAACAGCAACGGTGCGTTGCGCGCAATAAACAAGCGCAGGGCAAAACTCCTTTGCCGCCTTTAAGATTATCATTCTGTCGGCTATCACCGTTATCGGAGCAAGGCGAACTTCGTCAACACGTTATTATTGTCTTGCTATCATTAATGTTGTCTTGTATCGCCCACGGTGTTGCGACCCCGTGGGCCCGAGACTGCACCCAGGCAGAAGAAGGACCCAAGGGAAGGCCATGATAGAAGAAGCCCCGAATGTGGTTACAGAAGACGGACTGCGCGGCTTGCTCGCCGAGGGCTACCTCATTGAGGTGGTCTGCAAGGAGAGAGCAGAGAAGCGCCATAACAGCTGGTACGGCTCGTGGGTCATCCGCGCCGTCGCCACTGATGGGCGTGACGATAAAATGCTCGTCACCAGCCGAAGCGTCCTCAAGCTCCGCGACTTCAAAACCATCGTTGGTCTTGTCAGCTTCCTGGCCGACATGGGCTGTACGACCGCTAGCATCCCACTTGAAGAAGGTGGCCGCGAACGCCACGCCGCGCCTCCGGTCAAAGGCAGCTGACCGCGCGACTGCGCTCGTCGTTGCTTTGGGTACAGGCGTTTGTTCCGCGCCCCCGGCCCTGGCCGACGGTTTTATCTTTTCGGTTGGCCCAGACGGCCAATTGATTTCCTCTTCTCAAGAAGCAAACGAGCGCCTTTTTCTCTTCGCAGAACCTCGCGTTCCTGACGCAACGAGCGAGACAGCGATCCCGGCTCGATCCGCCGCCCGCGCCACCCCAGAAATCCTCCATGCTATCGAGACCACGGCTCTGCGGTATGCCGGGCATGGTGCACTGCGTCGCGCAGGGCTTTCAGTCACTGATTGGGCGCTCCTTTACCGGGCCAATATCGAAGTCGAGAGCGCATACAATCCGGCTGCACGTAGCCCTGTCGGTGCCATAGGCCTTGGCCAGCTCATGCCGGATACCGCCCGCGACCTCGGCGTGGACCCACATAACATTGCGCAGAACCTCGACGGATCAGCCCGCTACTTGCTGATGATGCTCGACCAGTTCGGCGAGGGCTCTCTGGCCCTTGCAGCGTACAACGCTGGCCCTGAGGCGGTCACACGCCACGGCGGCATCCCCCCTTTTCGAGAAACCCAAGGGCACGTGGCCCGTGTGACTGCCGTGTTTGAGCGGCTCAGAGGAGATCTTTCATGACATCGAGGAAACGTCAAAGCGTGCTCCGCACGCGGGCGATCACCGCGTTCGGCGCGATGGCCCTTATCGTGCTGGCAGGTCCAGCGCTCGCGCAGAGCATCGACCTCTCGCCGGTACAGACCCTGCTTCAAGGCATTGTCGATGCGATCACCGGTCCCTTGGGGATCGTGATTGGCACGCTCGCGCTGATCGGGGTGTTCCTTTCCTGGCTCTTTGGCATCCTCGACTTTCGTCAGGCGCTCTGGGTCGTGGTTGCAATCGCCGGCATCGCCGCAGCACCCACCATCGTCGCCGCCATCTGGACCACCTGAGCTCCATCCATGGCTGACCAGTCCCGCGTATTCATCGGTCTTCTCAGGCCACCCAAGCTGATGGGCTTGCCGATCATGTACGCCATGGTCTGGCTCTTCGGCTCGACGCTCCTGTTCCTCTGGGTGCAGAGCTGGGTGGTGGCTGTGTTCGCGGGGTTGGCCTGGCCGGCGCTCTGGAAGGCCGCAGACTGGGATCCGAACTTCCTCGATGTCCTGGTGATCACCCTGCAGGAAACCCCGCCCACGACGAACCGCAAGCTGCACGGAGGCGACAGCTATGCCCCGTGATGGACTTGCCGATGAGGTTGAGAACGCCATCGATCCGCTGACTGCGCTACCCTCATGGGTCAAGGGCGAGAAGCGGCTCTCAATGATGCTGCCTTATGTGAGCCTCGTGAACGACCGAACGATCCGGACACGCGGCAACGAGCTGATGCAATGCATCCGGCTCGAGGGGGTGAACAGCACCACGAGCGAGGACGGGCATCTCGACCGGATCGGAGGGTTGCTGGCTGGCATCGTGGCGCAGGTCGGGACCGAGTTCTCATTCTACTTGCACAAGGTCTCGAAAGCGGTCGACGTGACCCTGCCGCCCGTTCCGGGCGAAGGGTTTGCGGCCGCCGTCGACAAACGATGGCACGCGCATCTCGGCCGCGCGGGTTTGCGCGACAAGACGCTGACCCTGACGGTGCTGAAGCGACCTGAGACCGGCAGCCGCTTGCCATTCGGACTTGGGGCGTCTCGCTCGCGACATGCGGCCGACACCACCCGCCGCTTGCGCAAGCTCGACGAGGTTGTGGGGTTTCTGCTGTCCTCCTTCGATGAGCTGAAGCCCCGCCTGCTGGCCGCAAGCACCGGCGAGCTTCTGGGCTTCCTCGGTTCACTCAACACGGGCGAGGAGCACCCGCTCTTCCCCCGGTCGCGCCTCGGTGTGATCGCCGAGGACGTAGCCAATACCCGCGTCACCTTCCGCGGCACGACCATCGCACTCTCGGACGGTGCCGTCGGCGACAAGCACGGGGCGATCTTTGCGGTGAAGAACTACCCCGCCAAGACCGATAGCCTGATGCTCGACGAGTTGAATCTGCCCGTCGACATGGTGGTCACGCACTCTTTTGTGCCGATCAACGCCAACATCATGGCGGGCCGGATCAAGCGGCAGCTGCGGCTAATGCAGGCCGCCAATGACGGAGCCGTCAGTCTCGCCCAGGAACTGGAACTCGCGCAGGACGATCTGGAATCCAAACGCCTGATCTTCGGCGAGCACCACATGACCGTGGCCGTCTATGCCCGCACCCAGACGGCGCTTGACGACATCGCGGCCGAAATCCGCAACATCTCCGCCACTTCCGGGATCAACCTGATCTCGGAAGCCTTCGGGGCGCGGGCGCATTTCATGGCGCAGCATCCCGGCAATACCGGGGCGCGAAGCCGCAAGGCAGCGATCACAAACCACAACTTCACCGATCTCGCCGCCTTTCACCGCACCCCGCTCGGCAAGACTGGCAAAGAAGTGCCGTGGGGCGTGCCCATCACACTCTTCCCGACGCCCGAGCGCAGTGGTTTTCGCTTCAACTTCCACGAACAGGGCGCGCCGGATCGCGAGCCCACGGGAGGCCACACGCTGATCCTCGGCCGTCCCGGCTCCGGCAAATCCGTCCTGGCGGCTTTCCTGATGACCATGGCACGGCGGGCAGGTGCGCGAGTCTTCGTATTCGACTATCGCGCGGGCATGGAGATGGCCGTCCGCGCGCTCGGCGGCAGCTATTCGACCGTGCGGGCGGGGCGCCCCACGGGCCTCAATCCGCTCCAGACCGAGATCGACGTGCGGGGCCAGGCATGGCTTGCTGATTGGCTCGCGAGCCTCTTGGAGCGGCGCGATCGACCGCTAACCCCGGTTCAGACCAACCGATTGCAGGAAGTCGTGCGCCAGAACGCGAGCGCAGGACATGCGGGCCTACGAAACTGGTCGGATTTCGCCTCGCTGCTGGTCTCGACCGATGACGAGGGCGATCTCTTCGAGCGTATGCAGGAATGGACGGCCGAGGGTCGCTACGGCTGGATCTTCGGGGCCAATGCCGAGGACAGTTTCAGCATCGATGGAGACGTCGCGGGCTTTGACCTCACCGGCATCCTCGATTCCGAGAGCGAGCGGGAACGCATGGCGGTCCTGTCCTACCTCTTCCGCCGGGTCGAGCGGGTGATCGAGGACCGCAAGCCCACCATCATCGTCATCGACGAGGCATGGAAAGCCCTCGACAACGCCTATTTTGCGGAGCGGCTTAGCAACTGGCTGGTGACAGCCCGCAAGCAGAACGCCGTCGTCGTGATGATGACGCAATATGCCAGCCAGCTCGAGCGCACGCGCACCGGCAAGACCATCGTGGAAGCGGTGCCGACCCAGGTGCTCCTGCCCAACATTCGTGCTTCCGCCGCTGACTACGCGATGCTCGGCCTGACCGAGAAAGAGCTCGACGTGCTTCTGGGCGTCGGCTCGGCCTCGCGGCTCGCGCTTGTACGCGACGACCGTGGTTCCGTCGTGATCGATGCCGATCTCAGCGCGCTCGGCCCGCTCGTGACCATCCTTGGCGGAATGGAGAAGGGCGAAGCGCTTGTCGGCGCCGATTATCGCGAACGTCCTGATTTCTGGAGAGTGACATGACCCGTACCATCATTCGCAGCGTCGTGCTGCTCGGGCTCGGCCTGACCCTGACAGCCTGTGCGCAGCATAACCCCGCAGAGGCCAACTGCTTCAATTTTCGCGAGGCTCCTGCGCAGGCAGGGACCGCCACCGCCACGATCTCGACCATGGGGGCGGAGGTCACGCGCCGCGACACGGCCTGCGATTTCGTCCTCTTGGGGGCGGGCAGCTGAGCCAATGCGGACCTGGCTTCCTCTCTCGATGATCGGCTTTGCACTGGCAGGTCCCACGGCGGGGCCAGCGGTCGCCCAAGGCGTGCCGACCTTCGATCTGCGCCTCTTCGCAGAGCGGCAGGCCATCCTTGAGCAGACCGATCGGGACCTGGCACTGCAGCAGGACCGGCTAAGCCGCGAGGAGGAACTGGCCGAGATCGAGCGCCAGCAACTCGCCTCCCTCGAAGGGCTGATGGATGCCATGTCGCTTGGCGCTGGAGACGTGGCCGGAACCGTGGCGGGGCTCGAGGCGGGGCAGGGGGCGATTGACGACGTCGAAAGCGCGGCCGCCAGTCTTTATGCGCCCGAGGACACCAATCCAGCGGCAGCGCGGATGTTCGGCGATGCCAGGGAAGGGATCGAGGAGCTGATCATCCGCGCAGCACGCGACACCCATAGTCTGTCCGGGGTCGGCCGCGCAGGTCTTTCGCTCGTGCAATGGCGCTGTCTCTTGCAGGCGCTGATCTGGCAGGAAAGCCGTTTCCAGATCGGGGCACGCTCACCCGTGGGGGCCTTCGGACTTACCCAGATCATGCCCGGTACCGCGGGCGATCTCCGGATCTACCCGGCCTATTACGACGATCCCTATCTGCAGGTCACCGGCGGTGCGCGATACCTCGCACAAATGCTGAACATGTTCGACGGCAACATCATCCATGCGCTCGCCGCCTATAACGCCGGTCCGGGCAATGTGCAGGATTATGGCGGTGTGCCGCCCTTCGCGGAAACCCAAGCTTATGTCGTGGTGATCCCGCAGCAGTACAACAGCTACCTCGCGGCCGTAGGCGGCATCGATGCGCTCGGCACCATCGACCCTGTACACCTCGCCAACGCGAGTTTCAGCCTCTCGGCCCATGGCGCAGGGGTCTATGGCGATTATTCGCTGGTCTCGGTCCGTGCCGCCGCCCTGCGGGTTCAGGACATCATCACCCGCATCGGTGAGACCGAGGATCTCCACGAAGCCATCGCGCTCAACACCTATGCCCGGGCCGAACTGGCCCGGCTGGTCGCAATCCGGACCCGGATCAAGGCCGCCCGAACCGAGCCACTCAGCGCCGAGCAGATCGCCTTGGCGGCAGCCCAGGCTGCCGAGCGGCAATTCATGGATTTCAGTCAGGAGGATTTGCGTTGAACCTGCGCCTGCCCCGTTCCCTTTTCGCCGGTAGCATCGCTCTCGCGCTTGCCCTCAATGTCACCGGACCTGCCGCGGCACAGGGTGTGCCCACGGTGGACACGCAGAACATAGCTCAGGAAATCCGCCAGCTCCAACAGATGCTGCAGGATTTCGGGATCCAGACCGATCTTCTGGACAATGCGTTGGAGCAACTGGACATGCTGCAAAGCCAGCTCGATCAGCTGAACGAGATGTATGCCTCGCTCACCGGGCCGCGCAGCATCCTCGGGCTTGCCATGGGCGGGGACCTCGACACCTTGCTTGAGGCCAACTTCGAAGACATCCCCGGCCTGATCCGAGGCATCCAGGCGGGCGATTGGAGCGCGCTCATCGGGCCCAATGCCGGGCCCATGCGCACGCAGATGGAACAGGCGCTGGCAAGCGCCGGGTTCGACGAGGATTCACTCCGCGAGATCGCCACCAGCGGCAATCCGGGCGCCGAAGGCGTGGCCACGCGGGCAACCACAGGTGCTGTGATGTCGGCGGCGGCGCAGAACAGCCACGCAGAGGCGGAGCAGTCTCTCGAACGGGTGGAACGTCTGGTCGAGATGATCCCCGACATGGAGGATCTCAAAGCCTCGATGGATCATAACACACGCGTCACGGCGGAACTCGCCATCGCCATGACCCGGATGTGGGAGCTGGAAGCGATCCAAACCCTAGGCGCAGGCAATGCAGGCGTGGTTGACGCCGCCACCGTTGCCGAAGAACGCCGCTACATGGACTTCACCTTGCCGGATCTTGAGCCATGAGTGGGGCAGGGGTGATGACTGCGCGCGAGCTCGTGGAAGAGGAACTTGTCTACGGTGCCCTGCGCCGGGAACAGCTTTGGCGGATGATCGGCATTTCCGGGGCAGGCTTTGGCGTATTCGGCTGTTTGACGGCTGCGGCTGTCGCGCTGATGGTCGAGACGCCGCCTCCCGTGGTTGTCCCCTACGATCCCGCGACCGGGATGGCGCTCCCCAATGCCACGGTTGAAACCGTGTCGCTCGCCGAACGGCCTGCCGTGATCGAAGCGCAAATCTACCGCTACATTCTCGACCGCGAAACCTACAACCAGCTCGACAACGATCTTCGCGTCCGCCGTGTCCTCGCACAGTCCTCCGGATCGGCCGAAGCCAACATGCGCGCGATGTGGACATCGGGGCAGGACAGCTATCCGCCGACGCGTTACGGGGCTGCGGCCGAGATGGCCGTTGAGATCGCATCGATCACCCTTATTGGCGATAACCGCGCCCAGGTGCGGCTCAGAAAGCGCCTGACAAGCCCGCAAGGGGTACAGGATGGATCGTTCACTGCCACGTTGATGTTCGAATTCCGGCCCGAGCGGACCCGCGCGATCGACGATGTTTGGCAAAACCCTTTCGGCTTCACCGTTACCCAATATGCCATCCGATCGGACCGTTCCGAATGACTAGCACTCCAATCTCTGCGCTGCTGGCCGCCAGTATTCTCGCGTTCGCGGGAACGACTGCTTTGGCCGAAACTACGCCCCGTCCAGGTTCTCATGACAATCGCGTGCGCGTCGCGACCTGGACTGAAGGCCAGGTTTACCGTGTCGTCACGACTCTGACCCGCGTCACCACAGTCGAATTCGGTGAGGGTGAAACCATCCGCTCGATCATCGCCGGCGATACGGTCGGGTTTCAATTCGACGGTGTCCCGGGTGGCCGTGCCTTCGCCATCAAGCCGACAGCATCTGGCGTCGCCACCAACATCACCGTCTACACCAACCGCCGCTCCTACTACTTCCATGTCGTCGAAGCCCGGGAGACGCCGCATTATGTCGTGCAGTTCCGCTATCCTGAAAACCGCGTGCAACCCACTAGGGCGGTTGCGGCCGATGCGCCGAACGCGAACTATGCGGTCAGTGCCCGAGAAGAGTTCACGCCGACGGCCATCTGGGATGATGGTACCTTCACGTATTTCCGGTTCGCACGGAATGCACCGGTGCCCGCCATCTTCCGATATTCGAACGGCAGGGAACGCGCGGTGAACAGCCACACCTCAAGTGACGGCGTCATCCGCGTGTCTGGCGTCAACCGACAATGGGTCCTTCGCCTTGGCGAAGATGTGGTTTGCGTCCAGGACGCAGGGCAGGCCACATCATGACCGAAGGTACGGAAAACCTCGCCGCGCGCCTCGCGGCTCTCGAAGGTTCGACAGGCAAAGCGAAGGCCAACAAGCGGCCTGCGCCGCTTGCCGCGATCCTTGGAGTCGTCGGCATCGCGGCAGCAGGTGGTCTGGCGTGGGCTGCCCTGCAGCCGTCGGCAGAAGCGCCAATGGCGACCGCCGCGCCGGAAGAGTTCCAGAGCAGCGGCCCCGGATTCGGAGATCTGGCGCCGATTTCTGCCCCGGAGCCCAGCCAAGCCCCGCCTGCGGACACAGGTCCGAGCGAGTCGGAACTCGCGCTGATGGAAAGTCTTGCGACATTGAGAGCGGAACTCGAGGAACTGCGCGCAAGACCGGCCGAGGCCGCGGATAGCGGGGCGGAGCAGGCGATTGCGGACCTGACGGCGCAAATTGCCACCTTACAGCAAGCATCCGCCGAGGCGCAGCGTACCCTCGAGCGGCAGCTGACAGAGCGGGATCGCGAATTGGATCAGCTCCGCATGGACTTGGAACTTGCACGGCTTGCACCACCAGAGCCGACCTCATTGGGACCAAGTGAAGAAGAATTGCGGCTGGCCGAACTCGAAAGGCGGCGCGCAGCCGAAGCTGAGGCCCGCGCAGAGCGCATCGCGTCTCCTATGATCGCGTTCTCCGGGATGGGCGCGGGTGCGGATAGGGAGAATACGCTGGAAGCCGCGCGTCTGAATGCAGATGAAGCCTTTGTTCGTTCGGGCGCGCAACCAGCACAGGTGACACGTGCCGAAGTGATCGCGAACCCATCGAACACGGTTGTTCAGGGCACCATGATTCAGGCTGTGACAGAGACGGCCCTCGACAGCACACTGCCCGGCGCGATCCGCGCCATCGTCTCGGAAGACGTCCATTCTTTCGATGGAACGCGTATCCTGATCCCGCGCGGCGCGCGGCTGATCGGGCGCTACCGCTCTGATGTCGCACTTGCCCAATCGCGCGTCATGGTGGCATGGGATCGGATCATCTTGCCCGATAATCAGACCGTGCAGATCAGCGCCTTCGGTGGAGACGAACTCGGCCGTACTGGCACCACCGGGTTTGTCGACACCCGTTTCGCGCAACGCTTCGGCTCCGCCGCGCTGATCTCCTTGATCGGCGCCTTGCCTGCGGCTGCAGCGGGTCAAATCGACAGCGAGGCGGCGGCCGATGTTGCGAGTGATGTCGGCACCGACCTGCGCGATAGCACGCAAAGCGTGATGCAGGACTATCTGGCGATCCGGCCAGTGATACATGTCGATCAGGGTACACGGATCACGGTCATGGTTGATCGTGACCTCGAGATTTTCTGACATGGCTGCAAGTTATCTGGAAGCGTCGCTCGACCGTTTCGGCCCCGAGGTCCTGCGCGACGACACGATCGAGATCTGCATCAATCCCGACGGACAAGTCTGGGGCGAATTCCAGGGCGATCACTTCATGCGAGGTCTCGGCAGCCCGCTGAGCCAGACCGAGATCAAGGACCTCGGCAACCAGATCGCCTCGGCCGCCTCGACGACGCTCAGCACGAAGAAGCCCATTGTCTCGGTCTCGATCCTATATCGAGATCGCCCGATCCGCGCGCAGGTGATCCAGCCACCGGCAGTCGAGGGCGGGTTTTCAATATCGTTGCGCTTCTTCTCCTCCCTGCCGCTGGAGGCAATCCGGCTCGGCTTCCTCTATGGAAAGGAGCGCAGCCTCGAAGGTCTGCGGCGCGAACGAAACGCCGCGCTGCGCGATGTGGTTGCCTCCGGCGACATCGACGCCGCGCTGCGCTTCTGCGTCGAGAACAAGCTCAACATGATCGTTTCGGGCGGTACATCGACCGGCAAGACGGTCGCGGCGCGCAAGATCCTTTCGCTCATCCCGCCCGAAGAGCGGATCATCACCATCGAGGAGGCGGCCGAGCTGCGCCCCGAGCAGCCCAATGCCGTGACGTTGATCGTGGACCGGGACACGGATGCCCGCAGTGCAGATGTGCTCTTGGCCTCAACGCTTCGCATGCGACCCGACCGGATCGTCCTGGGCGAAGTCCGCGGGCGCGAGGCGATGACGTTTCTCGAGGCAATCAACACCGGCCACGGTGGATCGCTGACTACGCTGCATGCCGAGACCCCACAACTTGCTGTTCGCCGCCTCGCCATCGCCGCCCTGAAAACCGATGTGCCGATGACCTATGCCGACATGATCGATTACATCGAAGGCTCGATCGACGTGATCATCCAGGCCGGCCGCCATGAAGGCGCGCGCGGAATCACCGAGTTCTTCCTGCCGGGGCAGGTGAGACATCCAGACACGAACACGGCCGGAACCGAGGGCACCAAGCGCCCGGCGGTTGCCGCCGAATGACCCGAAAGGAAACCCCCATGCGCAAAATCACCCTCGCCGCAGTTGCCGCCCTGCTGGCCGCGCCGCTCGCGGCCCAGACCTCTCCCCAGGTCACGAACGATCTCACCGTGACCATCGCGCCCCAGCAGTACCGGATCTGCAACGACCGGCCCGCTCGCCCGACCTGGATGGATGAAGTCCACCCGCGCGAGGCCTACAAGGCGCTGACGTTGATGCGGCTCTACGAGTTGCGGTCCTGGGAGGCGATCAAGGCAACTAGCGACTGCGGCTGTGATGTCCGCTTCCCGTCATGGGATGCTGCCTCCGCCGAGTACGAGGAACGGTTCGCGACAAGCACGCAAGCGGAGCACACTCAGGCCCAATTGGCCCTCCGCAACGAACAGAACCAGATCGCCCGCGACGTCCAGGATATCTGCGAAGCGCAAGGCAACTGGTAATGAGCATCGTCAGCTGGATGGTCGGAACCGCCGACGGCTTCCTTGCCGATGCCGCCGAGTCCCAGTTCGGGGCTGTGGCGAGCAATACCGGCACGATCGTCCTGCTGATGGTCACGCTCTCGCTGATCGGCGTCTGCATCAACATGGCCTTCCAGTTCCGCAGCATGGATGGGGCCAGTTTCTTCTGGTACCTGATCAAGCTGATGTTGATAGGGCTCTTCGCCTTCAACTGGGCCAACTTCAACACGGTCGCCAATGCCGTGATCGGCGGGCTCGACTATGTTGCCGGGGCCCTGATCTCTTCGGTGGGCGGCGGCGGGGCAGGTGCCACCTACTTCGCGGGCGAATTCGATCGGCTGATCACGGAGTTCAGCCAATACCTGAACGCGATCGGCAACAACTTGAACTGGATGACCGGAGCGATCCTCGGCGGCATCGGCCTTGTGCTCTTGAGCCTCCTTGGCTTCATGACCGGCATCGTCCTCATCTTTGCCAAGATGATGCTGACGCTGATGCTGGGCCTTGCCCCGATCATGATCGCGTTGTCGCTCTTCGATGCGACCAAGGATTTCTTCCACAGGTGGGTCTCGACGACGATCAGCTACGCCTTCTACCCCATCGTCATCGCCGCCATGTTCTCGACCGTCGTCGGCATGGCGAATTCGCTTCTCGCGCAGCTCGGTGATCCGAACTCGGCAACCAACATCGGATCGCTCGTGCCGTTCTTCGTCATGGTTTTCTTGGCCAAGGGGTTTGTGGCAGCAACACCCCTGATCGTGCGGGGGATTTCGGGCAACCTGATGGTTGCGGCCGCGCCCGCCGTCGTTGCGGGATCGGCCGGGATCATGCGGGGGGTCTTCAATACCGACGGCGTGAAGGGCCGGGCGCGGATCGGTGCGCTCACGACAGGCGAAGTGATCGGGCGAGGCGCGGTGCAGATGCCTGCCGCTGTGCGGAGCGCCGCGGCAACGGCAAGCGCGCAGGTGGTCAGGATGGCCGAGAGGGCGAAAAGGCTGGGGCGGTGAAGCACAGCGCGACTGAGCAACGGCTGATGATCCAGCTAGAGACCTGCTGCCTCGTAGCGCGTGTACACCTCGGTGCTGCCGTCATGAAGGATGAGGAACACGTCGTAAGCCTCGCGTTCGCTCTCCGGCCCCATGCCGGGGGAACCGTAGGGCATGCCCGGAACGGCCAGACCCACGGCGCTGGGACGCTCGGCCAGCAGCCGCCGGATATCAGCGGCCGGCACATGGCCCTCGATCATGTAGCCCTCGACTTGGCCGGTGTGACAGGAGACCATCTCTTGCGGGATGCCATTGTCGGACTTGTAGCGCATCAGCATCGTGCCCATGCTCGCCTCGGTCGTGACGGTGAAGCCATCACCCTCCAGGATCTCGATCCAGGCCGAGCAGCAGCCGCAATTCGGGTCCTTCAGGACGTGTATCGACGGTCCTCCGGATTGCGCCAGCGACAGTTGGGGGAGCCCTGCAAGAAGGGCCGCGCTGCCGATCAGCAGGCCGCGTCGGGTGAGGGTGTCTTGTGTCATGTCGTTCTCCATGGGTTGAAGTCAGGTGCGCTCAGAGGTCGATCCGCCTGAGCCGCAGCGCATTGGTGATGACCGAGACCGACGAGAGGCTCATCGCCGCCGCCGCGATCATCGGCGAGAGCAGGAGGCCGGTCAGGGGATAGAGCACCCCCGCGGCGACGGGCACGCCTGCGGCGTTGTAGACGAAGGCGAAGAACAGGTTCTGCTTGATGTTCCTGAGCGTCGCGACGGCCAGTTTCCGCGCGCGGACAAGCCCCACGAGATCGCCGCGCATGAGCGTGATCCCGGCACTTTCCACGGCCACGTCGGCGCCGGTGCTCATGGCGATGCCGACGTCCGCGGCCGCGAGCGCAGGAGCGTCGTTCACGCCATCACCGGCCATGGCGACCGACTTGCCCTTGGCGCGCAGTTCCTCGACCAGCTTCTGCTTGTCCTCCGGCAGGACGCCGGCGCGGACCTCGTCGATGCCGAGCTTTGAGGCCACCGCCTCGGCCGTTCGCCGGTTGTCGCCGGTGGCCATGATGACGGTGAGACCCAGCGCGTGCAGATCGCGGATCGCCGCTTCGGTCGTCTCCTTGATCGGGTCCGCCACGGCGACGATCCCGGCGAGCGTGCCATCCACGGCGACGAACATCGCTGTCTTGCCGTCCGCGCGCAGCGTGTCGGCCTCTGCCTCGGCCTCGTCCGTCGACAGCCCGAGATCGGTCATCATCGCCGCATTGCCGAGCGCGACCCTGCGTCCCCCGACAGTGCCGTGGACCCCTTTGCCGGTGACCGCCTCGAAGTCCTCCGCAGTCTCGAGCGACAGGCTGCGGTCCTTCGCCCCGGCCACGATCGCTTCGGCGAGCGGATGCTCCGACCCGCGCTCGAGCGCAGCGGCAAGGCCGAGTACCTCCGCCTCGTCGCCATGAAGCGCCACCACATCGGTCAGTCGCGGCTTGCCCTCGGTCAACGTGCCGGTCTTGTCGACGATCACCGTATCGACCCGCGCCATGCGTTCCAGCGCCTCGGCATCCTTGATCAAGACGCCCGCCTGCGCGCCCCGGCCGGCGGCCGTGGTGATGGAGATCGGCGTGGCGAGCCCCAGTGCGCAGGGGCAGGCGATGATCAGGACCGAAACGGCCGAGGCGATCGCGAAGGCCAGCGCCGGTTCGGGCCCGGCCCAGAGCCAGACGCCGAAGGCGATGATGGCTATCACAACGACGGTCGGCACGAAAACCGAGGAGACCTTGTCCGCGAGTCCCTGGATCGGCGCCCGCGACCGCCGCGCCCCGGCGACCATCTCTACGATCTGCGACAGCACCGTGTCAGCGCCCACCTGCGTCGCGCGCACCGCCAGCGTGCCGTTCTTGTTGATCGTGCCGCCGGTGACGCGGTCGCCCTCGACTTTCTCCACCGGGACCGGTTCGCCCGTGATCATGCTCTCGTCGACCGACGACCGGCCCTCGACCACCTCGCCGTCCACCGGCACGCTGTCTCCGGGCCGGACCCTCAGAAGGTCGCCCTCGACGATGTTCTCGAGCGGTGCGTCGTATTCCGACCCGTCTGCCAAAATGCGCCGCGCGGTCTTGGGCGCGAGGTCCAGAAGCGCGCGGATCGCGTCGCCCGTCCGCTCCCGCGCGCGTAGCTCCAGCACCTGACCGACGAAGATAAGCGCCACGATGACAACGGCCGCCTCGTAGTACGTACCGACGCCGTGGCCCATCCGGTATTCGACCGGGAACACGCCCGGCGCGAAGGTCGCGACCAGCGAGTAGAGATAGGCCGCGCCGACGCCGAGCGAGATCAGCGTCCACATGTTCGGCGAGACATTGCGGATCGAGTCGATCCCGCGCCGGAAGAACGGCAGCGCGGCCCAGAGGATCACCGGGGTCGCCAGCACGAACTCAGCATAGACCGAGAGGCGGTGCCCCATCCACCCACGCACGTCTAGCCCGACGAGTTCGCCCATGGTGATGATGATGAGCGGCACCGCCGCCGCCGCCGAGATCCACATGCGTCGCGTGAAATCGACGAGCTCGTGACTCGGTTCGTCCGAAGGCACCATGGGTTCCAGCGCCATGCCGCAGATCGGGCAGCTCCCCGGCTCGTCACGCACGATCTCGGGGTGCATCGGGCAGGTGTATTGCGTGCCGGGCTGGGCCTTCTGTCCGGCCTTCTTCGCGTTGCCGGAGGCGTAGAAGTACGGATCGGCGTCGAACTTCTCCTGGCACCCGGCGGAGCAGAAGTGGAACGTCTCGCCGCCGTAGTCGCGCGTCCGCGCGCCCTCCTTGATCTCGACCTGCATCCCGCAGACTGGGTCGGTCGCGGTCTTTGCGCCGGTTTTGGTGTCGGAGGTAGCGTGATGGTGATGATGGTTGGCCATGGATTGATGTCCTTTCTGTCCCGGTGTGCGGCCTCCAGTCGTTGGAAGGTCAAGAGGTGGGCTCGTGTCTTTCTTCTTGTGCGGAATGGTGGCTGCCATGCGCCGGTTCGTGCGATGGCGGGTTGAGCGCGAGGAAGATGCGCTCGAACAGGAAAACGGCGGTCATGCCGGCGATCGCGATGACGACGATCAGCGGGTCGCTCTGCCATTTGAGCGCGGCGAAGGCCGCAAGGACCACCGCGTCCAGTCCGATCGCCGTCAGCAGGACCCATCCATGCGTGCCGATCTCCTCCCGCAGAGTCCGCCAGACACCCCAGTGGATCAGGATGTCCATCACGAGGTAGAAAAAGGCGCCAAGCGAGGCGATCCGGCTGAGGTCGAAGAAGATCGTCAGCGCGCTGGCGATCACCACCGTATAGACGAGCGTATGGTCGCGGATCGTGCCCGGCATACCGAAATGGCTGTGCGGGATCAGCTTCATGTCGGTCAGCATGGCCAGCATCCGCGACACAGCGAAGATGCTGGCGATCACGCCCGAGGCGGTCGCGACCAGTGCGAGCGCGACTGTCAGGTAGAAGCCGATCCGCCCGAGGGCGGGCTCGGCCGCTTCGGCGAGCGCGTAGTCCTTTGCCGCCACGATCCGATCGAGCGGCAGGCTGGCGCCGACGGCGAAGGCGACGAGAAGGTAGACGACGACACAGATCGCGATGGATATGATGATCGCTCGCCCGACGTTGCGGTGCGGGTCGGTGACCTCGGCGCCGCTGTTGGTGATCGTCGTGAAGCCCTTGAAGGCCAGGATCGCGAGCGCCACCGAGGCAAGGAAGCCCGCAACCGCACCGCCATCCGCGCCTTCCGCCGCCTCGAAAGAGAAGCCGCCGGCCCAGAGCGCGGCAATGCCGAAGGCCGCGATGCCGCCCACCTTGAGGACCGCCATGAGCTGCGACAGAAGACCCACGGAGCGGTTGCCTGCCGCATTCACGAGGTAGGCGAAGACGATGAGGCCCACGCCGATGGCAGGGACCAGCCAGCCCTCGGGCTTCAGATCGAGCCCCCGCAGGAGGTAGGTCGCAAATGTCCGCGCCACGAGGCTTTCGTTGATGACCATCGACAGCGCCATCAGCAGCGCGGCACCGGCCGCGACCGTCGTCGGACCGTAGGCCTTGGTCAGGATCATCCCGATCCCGCCCGCAGACGGCCAGGCGTTGGACATCTTGACGTAGGTATAGGCGCTGAATCCCGTCACCACGGCGCCAGCGACGAAGGCAAGGGGGAACAAGGGACCCGCAAGTTCTGCAATCTGCCCGGTCAGTGCGAGAATGCCCGCTCCGATCATCACGCCGGTTCCCATTGCCACTGTGTCGAAGAGCGACAGGCTGTTCTTCTGATACTGCTGGGCCATCACTTCTTCCTTTCTGCCTTCCCTCGCGTCGCGGCCCAGATCAGCGGCAGCCCGGTCACGAGGCCGAGACCGAGGACCGCCCATGTGGCCCGGCCAAGGTCACCGCTCACCGCCTCGCCGCCGAAATGCGCCAGCAGGAAGCTCGCCGGGATGATGCCGGCCAGTGTCGCCAGTGCGAAGCGCCAGGCATGCAGGCGGCTGAGCCCGGCGGCGTAGCTGATCATGTCGAAGGACACGAAGGGCATGAGACGGCTGGCGAACACCGTCGCCGTCAGGGCGGTCTGGGACCCCAGAAGCCCGGCATCGATCCTGTCCCCGAAGACGCGGCGGACCACGTCGTGCCCCAGAACCCGCGCAAGGCCGAAGGCGATCAACGCGCCAAGCTCGGCGCCGATCACGACCTGAACCGTGCCCCAGACATGTCCGTAGGCCGCACCCGCCGCCAGCGCGATCGGTGCGCTCGGGATCGGGCTGGCCACGACCGCGATTGTCATGAGCGTGACGACCAGCATCGGCCCCCAGAGACCCGCGCGCGCGACCAGCGCCTCCAGTCGCTCGGGCTCGAACCAGTCCCGGACCTCGGCAAGGGCCGAAGGCGCGATGAACCACACCCCGAGCAGGACGATCCCGAGGATCGCCAGACCAGTGAGAATGCCGGCGCGTAGGCTCATCTCAAACCGCCGCGACGGCCTTCGCCAGCAGGTCGCGGACCTGGCCTGCAACAGCGTGCAGCTCGGCGTTCTCGATGGCCTGCATGGACGCGACCGGGTCGATGGCGCCGACCTCCACGCCGCCCTCGACCTCCCGCAGGATGACGTTGCAGGGCAGCATTGCGCCCACCCGCGGCTCGATCCCGATGGCCTGCCAGGCCATCTTCGGGTTACAGGCGCCGAGGATGCGATAGGCCGGCATGTCGACGTCGAGCTTCTTTTTCATAGTCGCCTTGACGTCGATCTCGGTCAGAACGCCAAAACCGTGATCCGCCAGCGCCTTTCGTGCCCGAGCGTCGACGTCGTCGATACTTGCGTCGGGGATCATGCGATTGATCGTGTAGGTCATCGCGAAATCCTTTCTCCTATTTCCGAAGATACTTGATCAGCGCTGCTATGGCCAAAACCAGCAGCACAAGGATCAGCAGGCCGAACAGCCAGCCAAACCCCATACCCCAACCCATACCGGTGCCCATGTCGTTCCAGTTCATCATGTCGTCCTCCTGTTTTCCGGGCTGCGAGAGGCCCGTCTCTGCGGATCTCGCGAGAAGGTGGTGGAGCGAAACCGCAGCGATCGGGACGTCGGGGCGCTCGAAGCGAACGCCCCGCCTGCGGTCAGACCGAAGCCGATACCGCGAACTCGGTCATCATGCCGGTCGCCAGGTGCGGCATGTGATGGCAATGGAGCATCCAGCGCGCGGCTTCGCCCGCGTCCAGCGCCAAGTCCACCATCGACATCGGCGGCACGTAGACCGTGTCGCGCAAGGCGCCTGCCACGCGGCGTCCGTTCAACCCGACGACCTGGAACACGTGGCCGTGCAGATGCATCGGGTGCCCCATCATCGACATGTTGTGAAAGGAGAGCACAACCCGCTCGCCTCTGCGCGCCGTGACCGGCTGGTGCTGGCCCCAGACGGCGCCGTTGATCGTCCAGACATAGGGCTGCATCGAGCCGCCCAGCATCAGCATCTGGCTGCGATCCACGGGGCGCTCCGGCAGGGCGTCCACCGCGATCAGCCGTGCTTCCTGCGCAAGATCGGTGTCGAACGCGGGCGCTTCAGCCTCCGCCACGGCATCGACGCGCCGCACCTCGGCACCGGGCGTGGCGAGGATCAGACCGGTGCGCTCCCTCGCCCCCTCGCGCAGCGCGAGGATCGGCCAGGCTCCGTTTTCGTTCGGCAGGTCGATCTCGAGATCGAGCCTCTGTCCCATGGCGAGCCCGAAACGGTTGCCGGAAAGCGGCTGCACCGCGTGACCGTCCGCCGCGACGAGGCGCGCCCCGGCCGCCCCGGTATCGATCCAGAACACCGTGGCCGCCGCGGCGTTGATGACGCGGAGCCGGATGCGACCGCCGCGCTCGACCTGCACCACGTCGGGGTCAGATAGCGTGCGATCGTTGGCGAGATAGGCGTCCCAGTCGTAGTCGTTCAGGTCCATGGCCATGCCGCCCATCTGGCCGCCCATGCCCATCATCCCGCCCATACCCGGCATCTGGTCCATTGGCATGCCGCCCATTGCGCCGTGATCCATGCCCGGCATGGCGCCCATGCCGCCCATGGGCGTCCCCTGCATGGGTTGAGCACCGCCGTGATGCGCGTGTGCGCCGTGGCCGCCGCCCGCGTGACCGCCGCTTATCTCGGCCAGAACCTCTTCCGGGGACTTGAACGAGAAGTCGTGCAGGAACATCACGACCTCCTGCCGGTCGGCGGCGACATCCTCGGCCGAGCGCACGATCAGCGGCGCGGCGAGCAGCTGCATCTCCTGGGTTGGCACATGGCTGTGCATCCAGTGCGTGCCGGGCCGCGCCTCGAAGTCGTAGGATCGGGTCTCGCCCGGCGCGAGCAGGGGCATCGGCATGTCGGGCACGCCGTCCTGCGCGTTGGGCGGGATCTGCCCATGCCAGTGTATGATCGTGCCGATGTCGAGATCGTTGGTCAGATCGACCCGGAACCGCTGTCCGGGATCGAGCACCAGTCCCTGGCCGCCGGAACCGGCAAGGCCGAAGACCGAAGCCGCGCGTCCGTCGATGTCGAGCGTGCGCGTGGCCGCGGCTAGGCGAAGTGAGTCAGGGGTTTGCGCAAGGGCAAACCGGGGCATGTGCGCAACTGCAACGGCGGCCGCGCTTGCGGCAAGAAAACCGCGTCGTGAAAGGGTGTTCATGGTCGTCTCCTCGGGACATTCCGTCCCGTACAAAAATGCCTATGGGGACGCCGCGGGCGTCGGCCCGGGCGCTATCAGAGGAGACGGAGCTTGGGAGGTCGTTCGTTCAGTCCTGGCATATGGCTGACGTGGACGGCCCCGGCGGGAGAGTCGTGGTCCGCGGGCTCGAAGGCGTGTCCGGTCTCCACCCCCGGCATCGCCAGGAAAACCGACAGACCTGTACAAACAAACTCGCAAATGGAGGCGTCGGTCGCTCCACAATGCTGGTTGCCGTCACAGGATGGATGAGCGTCGCCGGACGCGTGCATCATCGCACCAAGATGATCCGTATGGTCCAGCTGCATACCGCCCATTCGCGTAGCATGGGCTGCGCCGATCGTCGTAACCACGGCGATCGAGATTATGGCAAGCATGGAGAGGACTCGGGCGAACATGCCAGAAAGATAGACATTGCTCGCAAAAATGTCCAGTGCCGCCGGCGATACGTCTCTGGCTGATTCGGCCTCAGCGTGAAGGCGATAAATTACTAAAGCGATCGGGACCGAACACTTGAGAAGAGGCGTCCGAATAGCGGTGGCAGGTGTGACCGCTGGCGGCATTGTGATTGCGGGCTGGCACTATCGCATTGCTTCAACCAGCGGTATCGCCTCGGTAGAGGTCGTCTCGCAAGGACGGCAGATCTATTCCGATCAATGCGCCGCATGCCACGGAACGGATCTCGAAGGCCAACCTGATTGGCGCTCGCCGCTTCCCTCGGGCCGGTTGCCGCCGCCTCCCCATGACGCCAGCGGTCACACCTGGCACCATCCCGACGATGTGTTGTTCCGCATCGTAAAGGAAGGCACGGCCGCGATCGTCGGCGGCGGCTACAAGAGCGACATGCCGGGGTTCGGAGGCGTTCTGAGCGACGCGGAAATCCGCGCGGTGCTAGCCTACATCAAGAGCACATGGCCAGAGCGCGAGCGGAACTATCAAGAAAGCATGTCACAGGGAAACTAGATGCTCCAAGTAGAGCTGATGCGGGGCATGGTCACAACGTCAGTGGTGGGCGGAGCGTTTTGGGAAGCGATTCAGAAACAATAGCTTAACGTGGAGTTGGTTGGATATCGGGTCCATCCCGTCCTGCGGTCGCCAAGCAAATCGTTGTTGCAGGGAAACCTCGGATTTTTCTGGCAGATTGGACCGACTTCGCAACGCCCTGTGACGGCGATGTGCGATCCGTGTGCACGTCTCTGGGAGCCAGCATAATACCGCCAGAGAGGCGGCGGCCATTAGTCATCCATGCGCTTCAATGATCGCCCGCGTCGTTTGCACTGCCGCTGCCAGTTCTGATCTGCCTGCATGGTTGAGACCCATTCCTGCGAGATCGAGCGACAGCTGTCCCTGGCCACCTCCGCTTGCAGCAGCACGAGCCGCGCGGCCGCGAACCTTCGCTGCGCTGACAGGGTCAGTTTTCGCCGCGTTAGGCGCATTCGGGTCGACTTCCCGCGGTCCCGCAGCCGCCCGAACCTCCTGCAATTCCTGCTTCAGCTTCTCCACCGTTTCCCGGGTCTCAGACATCTGCCGATCCCGCCGCAGCCCGTCCTCGTCCGGATACGGGAAACTCCCCGATTGACAGGCGTGCAGAACCTTCAACGCCGGGTCCTCGAAATACTTCACCCTTCTTGCCCGGATCGGCATCTGCGCGTCGATCACGAGGATGACCTCGTCGAGGTCCATGCGTCGGGCCTCATCCTCGGTCAGGAGCGGGGTATCTTCTGTCCTCTCCGAGACGCTGCGCCCTTCGAATGGATTGCGTCCAACCGCGCGGGAGCGGGTCACCACACGCTTGGTGGTCTTGCCCACAGCCTGGCTCAATTCCTCGATGGTCTTCTGCTCGGACGGGGTGAGGTAGAGCTTTACCCCGGCGCCGCCCTGCAGCGACCTGCGGGTGTTTTCACCATAGATCTCGTCCAGCGCGGGGATGGTCTGGGTCACGATGGCGAGGTTACCGCCGAAGGAGCGCAGCGTCTTGATGCTCTCGGCTACGATTGGCATTTTCCCGAGCCGGTCAAACTCGTCGAGCATGATCATCACCGGCCAGGGCTCATCATCGCCGGGTTCCTGTGCTTGCAGCGAGGCAATCAGGTCCGAAAAGAAGAGGCGGATCAGCGGGGCGAGCGGGCGGATCATCTCGGATTCGACCACGAGATAGATCGCATGTGGGCGGCGGCGGATATCCCGGAATGAGAAGTCAGAGGTCGCGGTGGCCGCGTCAATCGCGCGGTTGTCCCAAGTGTCGAGACCCGATGTCATCAGGAGGGAGAGGTAGGAAGTGAGGGTGTCGTTGTTGGTCGATGCCATACGCTCGAAGATCAGTTTGGCCGACTTGTTCTTCACCTCCTGTGAACGCTTCAGATATTCCTTTTGCTTGTCGCCCCCCGAGGCTGTGATGCGATAGATCTCGCCGATGGTCGGCACGCCGCGCTCGAAGGCCAGAAGGCCGGCCGCCACGAAGAGGTCGATACCACCGGCCAAAAGCCCGCTCAGCTTTTCATTGTCGGTCTGCAGAAAGAGCTTCGCGGTGAGTTTAAGCTCCATCTGCTGCTGGTCGGGGTTGGTCATGGCAGCAATGCGCGCCAGCGGATTATAGCGATGTGTCGGTCGGTCCCAGTCGGTCGGCGCGAAGCGGAAAACCTTGTCCCCCATGCTGGCGCGGAAGCGCGAGGTCTCGCGGAAGTTCTCGCCTTTCACGTCGAGCACCACGGCGGAGCCCTTGTAGGTCAGCAGGTTCGGGATCACGAACCCCACGCCCTTGCCCCGGCCTGTAGGCGCCACGATCAGCGCGTGGGGGAAGGTTTTTGAGACTAGGAACGGGCGCTTGGATTTCGGGGAGCCGAGCTTGCCCAGAAGGAAGCCGCCGCCGGGCTTGGCAAAGAAACCGTTCCTCTTCATCTCGCTGCGCGTCTGCCAATGCGTCGTCCCGAAGCGGGTCAATGCATCCCCCAGAAGCGTGACGCTCAGCATCAGCGATGCCAGGCCGAAGCCGCCCAGGATGAGGTTCACCCAGAGGAAGTCTTTCGGTGCAGACTGAGACAGACCCCGATATTCGCGGGCAAGCAGGGTGACGTCGAAACGCGTGGGTGAAAGCCCATAGCGGAACATGACAAAGCCGGTCGCCACGACATAGCCCATGGCGAGACCGACCAGCACGAGACTCAACACTCCGAGGGCAATCTTGCCTTTATCCATGGGTGATCCCCTTCTCACCATGTGCCGCGGCGTGGCGCGCGCGCTGCGCCTCGATCTGCTCTTCGGCCAATGCATCGAGAACGCGCTCCATCGCCGGGCCGTGTGCCGTGACCTCGCTGCTCTGGAGATAGGTCTTGGCGAGTTCCAGCTGGCGCAGCGGATCCTCGGTGAATTTGTCCAGGACGTCCGCGTTACCGGCCCGCAGCGCGTCGATTGCGTCGGGGCTTAGCCGTTCGTTGACCTGCCGGACGATGTCCCGCTGCTCTGACTCGGAGAGCGGGCCCTCGACGTCGGCGTTTCGCACAAAGGCCACGACGGTTGGCGCTGTCTCTTCCAGGTACCGGCGCTCGGCGTAGTCTTGTCGCGCCTGGTCCTCGATCTCGAAACTGCGTTCACTGATATAGGCACGCGACGCGCCGAGCGAACGAAGGTGATTGATTTCGTCCTGGACGGCCTGCCCGAACTCTTCTTCCGGCATCTCCGTGCGATAGCGAGCGAGGGTGCGGAGCTCTTCGGTAATCGGACCGAGATGATCCGAAGGATCCCGCAAGGCGAGGTCCATGTCGCCAGCATGCAGCGTGCGGTCCTGCTCCGATACCGCATATCGCGGCGGCATTCGACTGTCAGTCATCTGTTCCCAAGCCATCGAGGCCAATTCGGCATGCTGCGGAGATCTCTGCGCATAGGCGTCGAACGCGGCGCGGGCCTCTTCCACCTCCACGGCGCCTGCCCGCCGCACAGAGGGGTCGTCGGAGAACGGATGATCGAAATCCGACCGGCGGAACTGCGCCACCAGCGCTCTGAACGCCTGCCGCTCCGATGGGGCAAAGATGTCGGACCCATCTTGCGCCAGATCGCTCCCAGGTGTCGTCAACCGCTCACCAAGCGCTGCCTCAGCGTCATCCACCTCGTCGACCTCGGTTGGCGCGCGCAGGACGCGTACATCGGTCAAAACATCGCCCAGCCGAACATGCACGGCTTCCAGCCGGTCGAGCGCTTCTTCCCGGTCCGCAGATTTCTCCAGATCGAGGTCGCTTGCTTTGGCAATCCCCTGCAGATCCTGTGCCAGCCACTGGCGCTCCAATGCGGCATTGCCTGCCCCCTCCCGCAGGCGCGCGGCCACAGCCTCGGCATCGATGCCCGTGCCTTGCAACGCCTCGGCCAGCTTTGGTGCCACCTCTCCATCGTCAAGACGCGCGAGGTGTTCTTCACTTAAGTTCGGCCTTGCATAGATGCCGTCCCGGGATGGGGCATCGACCAGGGCGGCGGAGCGATCCCCGAGCGGGTTCAAATGCGCGACCGAAGCCAGAACGTCGGTCAGCTTGCGCTCGATCACCGGCCTCTCGGCCGCCGGCGCCCTGTCGATCGCCGCCTCGATCTGGCGAATGTTCTGAGAAAACTCGGTGATAAGCGTGTCGAACGCTGCTTCGTCTTGGGACATGTAGATGGCTCCGTCAGATTGAATCTGACCGCCGCTGGCAAGGATGGTGCTGGCCCTCTCGAGCGCCTCGGACACGTCTTCGAAATTCGAACGTGACGCCTCCGCCGCGAGCCCGCGATAGATCAACGCGTTGCGCCTGACGGTTTCCAGAGCGGCCGCCAGGTCAGCGCCGGTTCTCTGGCGCTCGACAGGGGGACGGCCTTCGTCGCGAGCCTTGTAGATTTCATCGATCTCGGCGCGGTAGGTCGTGACGCCGCGATCCAGACGACGCGTCGCCTCAAGGCGGATCCCATGAACTTGGGCCGCCTCGACCATCGCCTCGCGAAAAGCGTCGTAGTTGAAGTGGTGATCCTTCCCGAGAAAGAACATTTCGCCATCCTTGCTGCGGCGGTTCAGAACGATATGCGCATGTGGATGCGCGCGATCTTGGTGTATTGCAGCAATATAGTCGAATTGCGACCCCTCACCTTGAAAGAACTTTTCGCAGACCGCCTGGGTGATATCGCGCACTTCGTCGCCACTCGTTCCAACCGGAAATGCCATCAGCAAATGCGACGTATGGCCAAGTTTGGGGCTGTAGCGCTCGTTCCACTGGTTCTCGAACCGCCGCGCCACTCGGTTGATCTCGGCTTCCGAGAGCTGCTTCTTCCCGTCATGGGTGCCGCGACTGTCGAGGATATGGGTCGACTTTGTCGTGAGATATGTGAGCTGCGCCCGTAGCTGCGCCCCGGTGTGGCAGCCCCCTTTCGAGATAGCCTTGAAGATCGCTGGCGAATAGCCGCGCGCGGCCCGAACCATCTGCGCGCCCTTGGAAAGCCCCTGCCAGGATCCCGAAACTCGGCTCCAGCCGCGGTCAAAGAGCGCCGGGTCGATGCCACGGACCCGGTCACTCCGCGCCATTCTCATCCCTCTCGGCGAGGCCCGCCAGGGCAGAGCTGATCTCAAGGTCCAGCAGGCTGCGCCGCGCACGCGACATCTCCTGGACCTGGTCGGCCAGATCGAAGACCAGACCAGCAAGAGCGCGGACGTCACGGTGACTTGAGGCCGGGTAGGACAGTCTCTCGCCCCGCACCTTGGCCTCGTTCAGACGTCGCGCGATCTGGTTCACGTTGTTGCCGACCCGGTTGAGCGCGGCGCCAAGGCTGCGCAACTCGTCGCACATCTCGTCGTCGGGCAGGAAGACACCTTCGGCTGCCAGCATCAGGCGACGCATGGCATCCGAGCGGTGCGCGATCCCGCGCCGCGACAGCGCCGCGTCGAACCGGCGCAGGTCGTCGTCCGAGACTCGGATCCCCACAACCCGCGATCGGCTGCCGTTCGCTGTCTGACGCTCACCCCAGTGGTTCACCACATTGTAGATCGTCTTCAGGCTGACATCGTAGCGCGCGGCCAACGACGCCGCGGAGACGCCGTTCCGGCGGTCTTGGGCGATGGTCGATCGCTCGATCTCTGACAGTCTGCGACGGCGGGGCATTTTGAAGTTAACGTTCCTATTTCTTGCCAACTTCGTACAAGCCCGCCGACTCCCAACGCAAGTGGAGTCGGCCATAAGGGCTTGTACTCAATGTAGAAAATCGCCCTGCAGGGGCGATTTCCCGTCCTTTGCCAAATGGATCGCGCTTCGCGCTCATTGCACCACGCGATCCGGTCTCCGCATCGCGCATCGCGTCTTTTGCGCCCCGTCTCTTGCACCCCGCAAGACGGGTTTTGCCGCGTGCTAACCGTCTCGCGTCACCCGCGGAACGACATACGCGAGACTGCCTCCCGTCGTCTGGAGCGCGCTATCCGTCACCTGCATTCCGTCCGCTGTACATCGCCGAGCGCATCCCGACATTTGGAGGGTGTGTGGTGCCCCGCGACGAATGCTGAAGGCGCCACGGCAGACGTCGCACGGTCATCGCACAACGCCGCCCGCTGAATGCCAAACGCGGGTCGCATCCCGACTTCTGCTTGACCCCTCAGTCTCATGCGTTTAGCGACATTTTGGTATTATCGTTTCGATTCACTATTTTTGCGGAGGATCAGAATGCCGAACGAAAATCTTGTGGTGATCGCAGCGATGGCCCGGAAAGGGGGCAGTGGAAAAACGACGCTTTCGCGCGCCTTGATCAGCGCCGCGATCGCCGCCGGACGCAGAGTGATGTTGATCGACACGGACAGCACGAGAGTACTCGGGGCCTGGCATGCTCGGGCGGCAGCCGGTGGGCTGAGTTCGCCGCTTCTCTGCTCGGCCACCGTCGAAAGCGTGGCGGGTGTCGAGGATCAGATCGATCAGGTCTACATGGCAGGCACGGCAGACTTCATCTTCATCGATACCGCAGGTGTCGGTGCAGAATGGTCAGACGGCATCGCGGTGCTTGCGGACCACATCGTGACGCCCGTCATGCTGTCGACGTCTGATTTCGATGTCGGCGCGCAGACCGCCGATTGGTTTGAGAAGCTGAAATCCCGTGTTGACGACCCCTCCAGCCTGCCGCGCCACCACGTCGTCCTCAACATGGTCGACCCGAAAACGACCCGTGCTGACGCCGCCCTGATTGAAGAAGCGCTCACCCGTTTTCCGGTGATTGAGACCGTTATGATGCGGCGGAATACCTACAAGGAGATGGACCAGAAGGGACTTCTCCACGCCTTGGCGCTGGAAAAGCAATCCGATCCGAACCCTCTGATGCGTCCGCATGTTCGTCATGTCGTCGAGGCGCTCGAGGAGGCAACGGACATCCTCAACAACATCCTTGCTGCGTGAGAACAGTCGATTGCGCAAGAAGATCCCGACCATCACCAGGCCCGACCCAGCCTACGCCGCCACCCTGCAACAGGGTGACCGCGAGGTTCCAGGGAAGGAAGATGAGGCACAGGTCACAGCAACAAAGACAGGCACCCCAGCCGCTGACGTTGACGCTGATCGGCACGAGTCAGAGCGTGTGCCGGAAGGTACCGTGGCGCCGCACCAAGTCACCGCGGAAAGCACTGACCCGCATACCAGCCTGAGAGCTCCCGTATCGGCGCGCGCTTTGAGCCCGACCCGGAAGATCGACATCAGGGTCAACGCACTCGAACGACAGGAAGCAGCGCTGCAGACTTGTGGTGTTGAGCCAGCACATGTGGTGCGTGCCGCCCTGCGCCGTGCAGTCAAAGGCTGGCAACTGTCGCCGGTCTTCGCCCCAGTCGCGGAGGAGCGACGCACTCGAAACACGCAGTGGCAGGCCCGTACATCTCTGGCAGTAGATGCGGCCAGCCTGGGTGTCCTCCTACGGGACCACGACCCCCTCGAAGTCTTGAGTAAATGGGCTCTGATCCGCGGCCAGGTGGAACCGCTCATCTGGGGCGAGATCGATGCGATCCTTGACGAAATTGCCATTCGTGCTGCATCGCCGCATGAACCGAACGCGCCGTAAGATACCTATCTGAAAAGACAACTTGCATTTCACCGGTGGATTTTTGCCCACCGGCAGACGCTCGCCTTGCAGTTGCGGAAAGCGTGGCGCTAATGAGCGTCATAGGGAATTTCAGACCTCAGTGGTGACGAGTTACGAGGTCCATTTAGGAGGAACGCATTATGAACACGAAGCCCCGCCTGACTGGCGAACCGATCATGCGCATCCTCTGCAAGACATCTGAAAATCTGGTCGGCTACCTTTACCAATGGAACAATGGCGACGTGCAGCCTGCCTGGTTCGACGGCGCCATGGCGGACGTTCGCTATGAACCATTCATTCAAGCGCCGGAACAAAACCCTGTCGATCCGAAGATACCCGGACAGCGTCAGCAAGATCTGACGCACCTTGAAAATGCTTAGCTCAAGACCTCGCTTCGGTTTGTCGGTCATCCCGGCCTGCAGGTCCTTTGAGCGATAGAGTTGACTTCTATGCCTCAAAAGTGATCTAGATATGAGTTATAGAAAGGATGTCTATAACTCATGGCTTGGAACTGGACGCTGCCTGATTGGCCGGATTTCCGGTATGACGCCTCCGCTCTGGAGCCGTTTGAGCAGACGTTTCTCCTGTCGTCCGGGGAAATCCTCGGCGCGGTCCATCATGTCAGCCAGCCGGAGCGCGAGCAACTCCGCATCGAACTGCTCAGCGAGGAAGCGATGCAGACGAGCGCCATCGAGGGTGAAATCCTCGATCGGCTCAGTGTCCAGTCTTCGCTGCGCCGCCATCTGGGCCTCGATCCGGACAGCTACCCTGCCAAACCGCGCGAACAGGGCGTCGCGGAAATGATGGTGGACGTCTATTCCAGCTTTGCAGAAAAGCTGAGCCACGAAACGCTGTACCGTTGGCATCGGATGCTCCTGTCCCATGACCGCCGGTTGGAAACCATCGGGGCCTACCGACGCCACGCCGAGGCGATGCAAATCGTTTCCGGCCGCCTTGACCGGCCCACGATCCATTTCGAAGCGCCTCCCTCGGAGCGGGTCATGCCTGAGATGGAGCGATACGCGGATTGGTTCAACAAGACCGGGCCGGGGGGAGCAGAGCCGCTTCCAGCGCTGACGCGCGCAGGGCTAAGCCACCTCTATTTCGAGAGCATCCACCCATTCGAAGACGGCAACGGCCGCCTGGGTCGCGCCCTCGCTGAAAAGTCTCTGGCGCAGAACATTGGCCAGCCGACCCTCATCTCGCTCGCCTTCACCATCGAGAAGGAGCGCAAGGCTTACTACGACCAGCTCGAGCAGCATCAAAAAACGCTCGACGTGACCGATTGGCTCGTCTGGTTCGCAGAAGTTGTCTTGAAGGCCCAACAGGCAACACTCGACCGCGTCGGCTTCTTCATCAGCAAGGCACATTTCTACGATCGTCACAGGGACCAGTTGAACGAACGCCAGGCCAAGGCCATCGCTCGCATGTTCCGGGAAGGTCCCGGCGGGTTCAAAGGTGGCCTCAGCGCCGAGAACTATCTCAAGATCACCGGAACCTCGCGCGCAACCGCAACCCGCGATCTGCAGGACCTGGTCGAGAAAGGTGCGCTCAGCCGAACCGGTGAGCGACGCCATACGAGGTACTGGCTAATACTCTCAGAAACAACGACATCGAAGGTGTCAGCGTGACCCGAAAGAACACAGATCGATCGGAACAAGGAACTGGATCCGAAGTCCCCTAAAAAATCCGCTTTCCAACTTTGGATCAGGTTGAAAAGGGGCTGCCCAAACGAATGTGATTGAATTCTTTAATGGAAGAATGGAAGGTAAGTCATTATCCGCGAGGAGATGCCCGATGGGTGATGATGCCGCGAAACTTTCGAACCTCAATTTGAAGATCACCGAGGATGAGCGGTGGGCTTTCAAGGAACTCTGTGTCCGGCACCGGATGAGTCAGGTCGACGGCTTCCGTTTGGCAGCACGATTATTGGAACAGCACCTTGAGACGAAAACGAATAGCAGTGAAGGCGCATAGATGAGTACCCAGACGACGAACACCTCCCTCGCCGATTTCATCTGGAAGAACGCGGACGACCTTTGGGGAAACTTCAAGCACGTCGATTTCGGCAAGGTAATTCTGCCTTTCACCCTTCTGCGCCGCCTGGAATGCGTGCTGGAACCGACCCGGGATCAAGTGCGCGAAACCGTCAAGACGATGAAGGACAGCCCGATTGATCTGGGCGTGATCCTGCGGACCCAGACCGGCTACCCGTTCTACAACACCTCGAATTACGACCTGCGCAGCCTCGGCGCGACCCGGACCCGCCAGAACCTCGAGGATTACATCGCCTCCTTCTCCGACAACGCCCGGGTCATCTTCGAACAGTTCGATTTCGCGAACACGCTGGCCCGGATGGACAAGGCCGGGGTGCTCTACAAGATCTGTCAGAACTTCGCCGCGATCGACCTTCACCCGGACGCGGTTCCGGAGCGGGTGATGTCGAACGTCTACGAGCACCTGATCCGGCGCTTCGGCGCCGAGGTGAACGAAGCGGCCGAAGACTTCATGACCCCGCGCGACGTGGTCCATCTGGCAATCGAGCTGCTGCTCGACCCGGACGACCAGATGTTCATCGACAACCCGGGCTTGATCCGGACCCTCTACGACCCGACCTGCGGGACCGGCGGCTTCCTGTCTGACGGGATGGAGCACGTGAACGCCCTGCGCGACCGCTACTCCATCGCTCCGGTCATCGTGCCCTACGGTCAGGAGCTCGAACCGGAGACCCACGCAGTCTGCCTCGCCTCAATGCTGCTCAAGACCGTCGAGTCCGATCCGGGCCGCGACCTGTCGAAGAACATCAAGCTCGGCAGCACCTTGTCCGCCGACAAGCTCGCGAACGAACGGTTCCATTACTGCGTCTCGAATCCGCCCTTCGGCAAGAAGTGGGAGATGGACCAGGCCGCCGTGGTCCGGGAGCATCAGGAGAAGGGCTTCGAGGGGCGCTTCGGCCCTAAGCTGCCGCGCGTCAGCGACGGGTCGATGCTGTTCCTGCTCCACCTTCTCAGCAAGCTGGAGACACCGGAACGCGGCGGCGGGCGGGCGGCGATCGTCCTGTCCGGCTCGCCCCTGTTCAACGGGAACGCGGGGCAAGGGGAATCCGAGATCCGACGTTACCTGCTGGAAGAGGACGTGGTCGAGGCGATCATCGCGCTTCCGACCGAGATCTTCTTCCGGACCGGGATCGGCACCTACATCTGGCTCCTGTCCAACAAGAAGCCGGCCGCCCGGAAGGGCAAGGTCCAGCTGATCGACGCGACCGCGCTGTTCGAGCCGATGCGCAAGAGCGAGGGGAACAAGCGCCGCCGGGTCGGGGACGACCAGATCCGGCAGATCGTCCAGATGTATGCGGACTTCGCCGAGACGAAGGAGAGCCGCCTGTTCGACAGCCAGGACTTCGGCTACCGGCGCGTGAAGGTCCTGCGCCCGCTGCGCAAGAAGATCGTGATCTCCCCCGAAGGGCTGGCGGCGCTCGCGGATGAAACCGCATGGGGCAAGCTCGCGCCCGAAGCACAGACCGCCTGGACCGCGCTGTTTCAGGCGGACATGGGCGAGGCGCATGGCTGGCACCGGTTCGAGGCCTGGGTCAAGAACGCGGCAAAGCGCGATGCGGGTCTGGGCAAGGTCAACGCCGCCCTGATCAAGGCGTTTCAGAAGGCGTTCGGCGTGCGCGACCCGGACCTCGATCCGGTTCTGGACAAGAAGGGTGAGGTCATCCCCGACGACGACCTCACGGATTTCGAGAACATCCCCCTCGGGACCGACATCCGGGACTACATGGCGCAGGAGGTGCTGCCCCATGCGCACGACGCCTATGTCGATGAGACGTTCCGCGACGACTACGACGGTCAGGTGGGCGTCGTGGGGTATGAGATCAACTTCAACCGCTACTTCTATGAATACCAGCCGCCCCGCGATCTGGAGGAGATCGACGCCGAGCTGAAGGCCGTCGAGGCGGACATCGCGGCGGTGCTGGCAGAGGTCACGGAATGACGGGTCGCACCTACCCTGAGTATCAGCGTGCGCCCGAAGCCTGGATGGGTGAAGTTCCCGCCCATTGGGGCTTGGAACGCATGAAATATGGCCTGACTGAGAAGACGACGAAGAGGGGACCGGATTTACCTCCGGGCGCCATCAGTTACGGCAAGGTCGTCACAAAGGACGCCGAAAAGATCGCGCCCGAAACCCGAGCCACCTACCAGGAAGTCTTGGCAGGCGAATATCTGATCAACCCGATCAATCTGAACTACGACTTGGTCAGTCTGCGGACCGCATTGTCCGAAATGGATGTGTGCGTCAGCCCTGCATACATCGTTCTGAGGGCCGTCCCAGAAAAGGTTCATCCCGTTTTTGGGAACTATGTGCTTCATGTCTTCGATGTGTGCCATATGAAGACCCTTGGCGCAGGGGTTCGACAGACGATCACCTTCAAGGACATCGGGCAGTGCGTTTGGCCGCTCCCGCCGATGGAAGAACAGACCGCCATCGCCCGCTTCCTCGACCGCGAAACCGGCCGGATTGACGGCCTGATCGAGAAGAAGACCCGGTTCATCGCGTTGCTGAAGGAAAAAATCCTCACCTTTTCGGACGCGTGCGTTACCGGGCGCGACGACAGCCAGCGCACCGTCAAGGACGTCGATATTCCTTGGGCACCTCGGATCCCGAAACACTGGACCGTGCGCAAGGGGAAGCATCTTTTCGAAGAGATGGCGCGCCCGGTGGGTCCGGACGATGAAATCATCACCGCGTTCCGCGATGGGCAGGTCTGCCTCAGGAGCAAGCGGCGAACAGAAGGCTACACCTTCGCCGAGAAGGAAGTCGGATATCAAAGGATCCTGAAGGGCGACTTGGTCATTCATACAATGGATGCCTTCGCTGGAGCGATTGGGGTTTCGGAGGACGATGGAAAAGCGACCGGCGAGTACGCGGTGTGTAGACCTCGCTCCGATGAGGCCGTCCCCGAATACTACGCCTATCTGCTCAGGTGCATGGCTCGGCGAAACTACATCTATGTTCTGTGCCCTTCTGTACGTGAAAGAGCGCCGAGGTTCCGGTTCGTGCGGTTCGCGCCCGTGAAACTTCCCGTGCCCCCGCGCGAGGAGCAGCTTGAAATCGTCGGTCAGATCGAACGCGCCACGGCGCGACTGAAGAACCTGATCGCCAAAACCGAGCGCAGCATCGACCTCCTCCGCGAGAAGCGCGCGGCGCTGATCACCGCCGCTGTGACCGGCAAGATTGACGTGAGGGCGGCGGCATGACTTTTGGCGCGGACCGGTCGGTTTCTTATTGCTTTGGTAGGATTCCTGCCCTATCTAATGTCTCAACAAGACCCGCCACGCCTCGGACGGAACCTCGGTTTCGCACTGCGCACCCCGGCGGGTTACTTGTTTTAAGGGTATCGCTTTCGCGGCACGGAGGTGCCGCATGAAGTTCGAAAAACCCGCCGTTTCCGTCCCGGATCAGGTCGAACTGCTAAAGCGCCGCGGCATGATTGTCGGGGACGAAACCCAGGCACAGCACTACCTGAACTTCATCTCCTACTACCGGCTGCGGGCCTACTGGCTGCCCTTCGAGGTGCCCGCCGCGAACAACGGCGACCACGCCTTCCGTGACGGGACAACCTTCGAGGATGTGCTGACGCTCTACATCTTCGACCGTGAACTGCGGCTGCTGGTCCTCGACGCGATCGAGCGGGTCGAAGTGGCCCTGCGCGCGCAATGGGCGCATCACATGGCCATGACCTATGGCCCCCATGGCTATCTCGAACAGGGCCACTATGCCCATATCGGGCGTCATGCGGATGCGGTTGCAGAGCTCAAGAAAGAGTTTTCCCGCTCGCGCGACACCTTTGCGACCCACTATCGCGACAAATACACCTCGCCCAAGCTGCCGCCGGTCTGGATGGCGGCGGAGGTCATGTCCTTCGGGTTGCTTTCGAAATTCTACAGCGACCTGAAACTGCGCGGCGATAGAAACGCCATCGCGACCCCCTTCGCGCTGGATGAAAAGGTGGTCACGTCTTTCGCCCATCATATCAGCCATGTCCGCAACATCTGCGCCCACCATGGCAGGCTTTGGAACAAGCGCTTCACGGTGAAGATGACGGTTCCGAAATACCCCGCCAAGCTGCCTGTCGCCATGCGGGATGCCGATCCGCGCTATCTGCACAATACGCTGGTGATGCTCGATTACCTTTTGGCGCTGATCGCACCAGACAATGAATGGAAACAGCGCCTTGTTGCGCTGATCGACGGCTGCCCGTTGGCCGATCCTGCCAGCATGGGCTTTCCGGCGGATTGGCGCGCCAGAGCGGTGTGGAAGGTATGAGGATGCCGGTTTCTGCCCAAACGAAGCTGGCAAGACTTGTGAAAGAGGTGCCCGTATGACCACAGGCGAACCCTTCGGGCGGACCATCCAGCTTTTCCTGGTCGACGGGAAACCCACGGGCCTGCGCAAGGCGACGATCCACGGATGGACCGGCCTGTTGTTTGTCAGCGGCGCCTCGGCCTTCGGCGATCTGACTGCCCGGTCCGAAGTGGACCGGACCGGGGTCTATATCCTGTCCGGCCCGGACCCGGACAAGCCCGGTGTGACCCGTGTCTATATCGGGTCGGGGAACTCCGTGGCAGAGCGGATCGAACAGAGCGCGAAGAAGCGCGACTTCTGGGAAACCGCGATCACCGTCACCACAAGCGACGATGATCTGTCGAAGGGGCACGCCGAATATCTCGAAGCGCGGCTGATCCGTGTTGCCGCGCAAGCAGGCCGGGTGACACTCGACAACGGCACTCAGCCCGACACCGACCGCCGCCGCCTGCCCGAGGCCGATGTCGCGAACATGGAGCAGTTCCTGTCAAACCTTCGGATCATTTTACCGGTCATCGGGCTCGATATGCTCAAGCCCCAGCCCCGGGCCGTAACCCAGGTTGCGAAACCCGCAGAAGACCGAACCGCCGAAGAGGTCCATTTCGAGATCCGCCACAAGAGCGGCGTTCAGGCGACCGCCGTCGAAGAAGACGGGGAGTTCGTAGTGCTGGAAGGCTCCGAGGCACTGATCGGGACCGGGTATGTTCAACAGAGCTATGGCGGCTTGAAGGAGAAGATGATCGCCGAGGGCGTTCTGATCCCCCATGCAGAAGACAGGATGCGCTTCGCGAAGCCCTGGCCGTTCAGCAGCCCCTCGGCCGCCGCGGCTGTCGTGCTGGACCGGAACAGCAACGGGCGGCTGGAATGGAAGGTCCGGGGATCGAAGCTGAATTATCACGAGTGGCAGCAGGCGCAGGCCGGCGGATCAGAGGTAACGGAATGAGCGACCTGCATCACGAGAAGCACCTCGAGTCCTACATCGTCCAGAAGCTCGCCGCAGCGGGCTGGCTGGTCGGCTCGACCGACGCCTATGACGCGGACCGGGCCATGTACCCTGAGGACCTGGAGGCCTGGCTCCGGGCCACCCAGCCACAGAAATGGGACCGGCTTCACGCGATGAACGGCGACAAAACCCTCGCCATGGTCATGGAACGGCTGGAAACGGCCCTGGAAAAGCAGGGGATGATTCAGACCCTGCGCCGGGGCTTCTCGATCGCGGGGGCCGGTCACCTCGACCTTTCCGAGGCGGCCCCGGAGGACCAGCGTAATAATGCGGTCCTGCAACGCTTCGCATCAAACCGGCTGCGGGTCGTGCCGCAGCTGAAATATCACCCAGGCCGCGAGCTCGCCATCGACCTCGGCCTGTTCCTGAACGGCCTGCCGCTGGCCACGGTCGAGCTGAAGACGGACTTCACCCAGTCGGTCGAGCACGCGAAGGCCCAGTACCGGAAGGACCGGCCTCCGATCGACCCGGTCACGAAGCGCAAGCACCCGCTCCTGACGCAGCATCGCGGCGCCGTGGTCCATTTCGCTATGTCGGACAGCGAGATCTGGATGAGCACGAAGCTCGCGGGCGAGGACACCTTCTTCCTCCCGTTCAACAAGGGGGACAACGGCCGGGCCGGTAACCCGGCCCGGGCCGACGGGGAATACCCGGTCGCGTACTTCTGGGAGGAGATCTGCCAGCCGGACGCGTTCCTGCGGATCTTCCACAGCTTCGTCTATGTCGAGAAGAAGAACGTGGTGGACCTCAAGGGAAACTGGTCGGTCAAGGAGACCCTGATCTTCCCCCGGTTCCACCAGTTCGACGCGGTCAACAAGATGATCAGCGACGCGAAGGCGAAGGGTCCGGGGCACCCCTACCTGTGCGAGCACAGCGCCGGTTCCGGAAAGACCTCGACCATCGCCTGGACGGCGCATGACCTGGTGAAGCTGCGCCGGGACGACGGGACGCCGATCTTCGACACGGTGATCATCGTGACAGACCGGAACGTCCTGGACGGGCAGCTGCAGGACGCGGTCCAGCAAATCGACCACCAGAAGGGGCTGATCGCGGCGATCGACCGGGAGACCTCGTCGAAGTCGAAGAGCGAACAGCTGAGCAAGGCGATGCTGAAGGGCACTCCGATCATCGTGGTTACCATCCAGACCTTTCCCTTCGCGATGGAGGCGATCCTGACCGAAAAGTCCCTCCGGGACCGGAACTTCGCGGTGATCATCGACGAGGCGCACAATTCCCAGACCGGAAACACGGCCTCGAAACTGCAGGCAACGCTGGCCCTGTCAGCCAAGCAGGATATGTCGGAGATGACGGTCGAGGACATCCTTCTGGAGGTCCAGCGGTCTCGGAAACGGCCGGCAAACGTGTCCCATTTCGCCTTCACCGCGACCCCAAAACACTCGACCATGATGCTCTTCGGACGCCCGGCGGACCCGACAAGGCCCGCGGCGGACGACAACCTCCCGGCCTCGTTCCACAAATACGAGATGCGCCAGGCGATCGAGGAAGGGTTCATCCTCGACGTGCTTCGCGGCTACGTCCCCTACAAGACGGCTTTCAACCTCGGGCAGGAGATCGTCGAGGAGAAGCGGGTCGACGGGAAGGCAGCAAAGCGGGCCTTGGCGAAGTGGATGACGCTGCACCCGACGAACGTCACACAGAAGGTTCGGTTCATCATCGAGCACTTTTCGAAGAACGTGGCCCACCTGCTGGACGGGAAAGCGAAGGCCATGGTGGTCACCAGCTCTCGGGCCTCTGCAGTCCGGTACAAGCGGGCGTTCGACGCCTTCATTGCGGCGAACCCGGAATACGGGAACATCCAGACCCTCGTCGCCTTTTCGGGCAAACTGACCGGGCGAGAGGTCATGCACCCGAATGACGACCTGTTGCAGGGGGATGCGTTCGTCGTTGAGGAGGATGCGGAGTTCACCGAGGCGAACATGAACCCTGACGCGGGCGGCAAGGACCTGCGCCACGTCTTCGACCGGCCGGAATACCGGGTCATGCTGGTGGCGAACAAGTTCCAGACCGGATTCGACCAGCCGAAGCTAGTCGCGATGTATGTAGACAAGAAGATCGCGAACGCGGTCGAGATCGTCCAGACCTTCTCTCGTCTGAACCGGACCTTTCCCGGGAAGGACCAGACCTTCATCATCGACTTCATCAACGACCCGGAAGTGGTTCGGGCCGCTTTCGCCCAGTATGACCGGGGCGCCAAGATCGAGGAGGTGCAGGACCTCAACGTCATCTATGACCTGAAGGAGTTCCTCGACGACCAGGGGGTCTATGACGAGGCACATGTCCTCGACTTCCAGAAGGCCCGGTTTCGGACAGCGACCGCCGCCGCCAGCGGCACGGATGACGAGGCAGCGCACAAGGCGATGTACGCCGCGACGCAGGAACCGACCGACGCCTATAACCATCGGCTCACGGAGCTTCGAAACCGGGCCACAGAGGCCGAGGACGCCTGGCAGAAGGCGAAAGCGGTCGGGAACGAGGACGGGATGAAGCGCGCCGATCACGAGCGCGAACAGGTCGAGACAGCGATCATGTCGCTGACGGATTTCAAGGCCGGCCTGTCCCGGTTCGGCCGCCTTTACGCCTACGTTGCTCAGCTGATCGATCTCGGTGACCCAGACCTTGAGGTCTTCGCCGCCTTCTCCAAGCTGCTCGCGAACCGTTTGGACGGGGTGCCCGCTTCCGAGATCGACCTGCACGGGATCGCGCTGACTGGCTATGACATCTTGGAGCGAGAGGAGCCTAAGGACGGGGAGGATGAGGAGCCGCCGACCCTCGCCCCGGTGAAGGGCGGTGGCGGCGGTGGGCGGCCTGGAGCGCTCCCGGTCTACATGCAGGAGCTGATCGAGCGCCTGAACAGCCTCTTCGGAGAGGCGAGCCCACTCGAGGACCAGGTCGCTTTCGTGAACCAGGTCGCCGCGATTACCCGCCAGAACCCGGTTGTGATGGCCCAAATCGACAAGAACAGTAAAGATCAAGCGATGAAGGGGAACCTGCCCGGCGCGGTGCAGGCGGCAGTGGTCCGGGCCATGTCCTCGCATAGCGCACTCGCCACGCTTCTCCTTAGCAAGGATCGGCAGGCCCTGCCGATCCTCGAAGGGGTGATCTACGAGATCCTAAAGCGAGGCGAGGCGTTGGACCTTTCTCCCGATTGATCCAGCAGAACTCTTGATGCGATGAAACACTGGGGAAAATGGCTGCGTCCAAGAGCGTTCACTGAACGTACCCGCGACGCTTCTTCGCCGCTGCGAGTTTCAATAGGGCGGTCACAGCATGCCCCTCGTCCGAGTGCTGTTCGATTAGCATCTGCCCTCGAAACCCGATACGGCCCCATTCCCGCACGAGGCAGGCACCGCCAAACAGGTCTGGCTGAACGCTCATTCGATAGAAGCGCCGCATGTTGAGAGACGGGTCGATCCGCTTGAGATCGACCGTCGTCGGGAACACTTCCATTTGCTGCGATATGTCGAACATGTTGTTGGCGCCCCTCTCCAGACCACAATATCAAGCGCTCTTCGACGTTTCCACATTGTTCTGTCCCGAAAAGAAAGAGGGGGGCTCACGCCCCCTTCTCGAACTTCATGACCGGGATGCCAAGCTTCTTGGCCTTGTCGGCGAGGTTTTCCTGAATACCGGTCCCGGGGAAGACGAGGACCCCGACCGGGAGCACATCCAGCATCGCATCGTTGCGCTTGAAGGGCGCGGCCTTGGCGTGCTTGGTCCAATCAGGCTTGAAGGCGACCTGCGTCACGCCCCGAGACTCTGCCCATTTGGCGGCGATGAGCTCTGCGCCCTTCGGGCTGCCACCGTGCAGGAGGACCATGTCGGGATACTTGGTCCGGACCTGGTCCAGCTTGCCCCAGATCAGGCGGTGATCGTTGAAATCGGTCCCGCCGGTGAGGGCGACCTTGGGGCCTGCGGGAAGCATTACCTCGGTCTCGGCGCGGCGCTTGGCGGCCAGGAAGTCGCGGCTGTCGATCAGGGCGGCGGTCATGTGCTGGCGGTTCACCATCGAGCCGGTGCGGGGGCGCCAGGTCGATCCCGTGTGATGGACGAACTCGGTGGCGGCGTGATCGCGCATCATGTCCATGCAGTTGCGCCGTTCGACGAGAGTCAGGCCTTCGGCCGTCAGGCGCTCGAGTTCGACGGACTTCACTTCGGAGCCGTCCTGCTCCCGCTGGAGGCGGCGCTGCGCCTGCTCGTTCTCATCGAGCGTCCGCTCGATCCGGGCCGTGGCGCGGTGGAAGAGGTTGACCTGGCCCCAGAGCACTTCTTCGAGGTCGGGTTCCATGCGGGTGTCTTCGAGGGTCGCGACGAGGGCATCGAAGATGTCGGCGACGGCGACGGCGAGGCGCTGGCCATCGGGCATCGGGCGCGGATCGGGCTCGTCAAAGGGGCGATAGCCGTAGAGCTGGAGCTCGTCGAGCGCATGGGCGGTCTGGGATGCGCTATGGGCGGGTTCATACGCGTCGTCGTGGGTATGGATCGTCATCGGTTTCTTGCCTCCGGGCCTGTCTCGTCCGCGCGTCATCCAGCGCGGTCTTCATGGGCAGACCCGAGCCGTCGGGGCGGTTGCCCCTTCACCCCGGCTTCACCGGGGCCGGAACAGCGTGGAGGAGGTCGGCAGGGAAGCTATTTGTCTCGCGATGCAAAGGCGGCTCTGCCGCCGGCGGAAATAGGTTCCCTGCCGCCCTTGCAGGGGCAACCGCTTTGACGGCCTGCCCATCTCTTGAAGGCCGCTCGGGTGACGGGTGGATGCGCAAGGCCCGGGATGGGGTGAGGACGACGATCCAGAGCCACGACTGGGATGCAGCCCCCTTCCCCGCACTCCCAGACCCCCCTGCGTGATGCAGCTCAGCTGGGCAGGCGATGCCGATCATCTGGCCCGATCTGACCTGCCAGATACTGGTGCAGCGCGTCTTTGCCGTTCGCCCGAAGATCATCGTTGAAATCCACGAGCCGCGGTTCCAGCACCCGCGCACGCACCCCGACCTCGGAGGCTCTGGCGCTCAACTTCTCTGCCGCGCGCTGCCCAGCCTGATCGCGATCGATCGCGATGTAGAGGCGCTTCAGCCCCTCTGGCAGAAGGACCGCCCCGAGGTGACCCGAAGAGAGTGCCGCCCAGACGGGAAGGCCGGGGATCGCCTCGGACAGGGACAGCATGGTCTCGATGCCTTCGCCGATGACGAGGATGTCATCGTGCGGGGTGAGCCTGACAGCATTGCCGAGGAGGTGACCCATAGCCCGACGCTCTGGATTCACTGCCGCCTTCCCCTGCCCGTCAGGCGCCAGCCAGGTGCGATGCACGCCCTGCACGGCCCCTGCCCCATCGGTAACCGCCGCGATCATCGCCGGTCTGGGGATGCTCCGGGTCTGCCCCTCTTCCCGATGCCAGCACTTCGGGTGGAAGCGTAAGGCGCCGTTCGCCCCGAATTGGGTGATGCCTCGGGAACGGAGGTAGGTCTCAGCAAGCGTGCCTGTGATCGGGTTCGAGGCAGCAAACAAGCGCGCCGCTGCCGCAGGAGTGCCACCGGGGGCTTTGGCCTTCCTTTGAACTGGTTTATCCGGGAGGACCGGCTGCGGACGGCCAAGATGCGCTCGGGCTTCGGCGAGAAGGTCGGGGAAACGCGTGATCCCCGTCCGGGCGCGGATGATGTCGAGAAGATCGCCGTGCTCACCTGTGGCCCCATCCGTATTATGTGGAATTCCACATAATACGGAACATGTTGCGGCGCGGGTTATGTTGCGGTGGCGTGGACTTGCGCGGTTCTGCTTGGGTTTTCGCGGAGCTGGGCAACATAACCTCGGCGCGACGGGGGGATGTTCGTGATGGCGCGAGATGCAGCGGAGCTGTCGCGCCGACTCGCGCGGGACGCAGAGGCCGTGTGTCGGCATTACCTTCCCAACGGTCGACGGCAAGGTCAGTACTGGACCGTCGGCGACGCGCGTAACTCGCCGGGGCGGTCGATGTTCGTCCGGCTGAAGGGGCCGGAGGCAGGTCCCGGGGCGGCCGGTCATTGGACCGATGCCGCCACGGCCGAACACGGCGACCTGCTCGACGTGATCCGGGAGAGCTGTAGCCTGACCTCGTTCGGCGATGTCGCCGAGGAGGCGCGGCGTTTCCTGAGCCTGCCGCGGGTCGAGCCTGTTGCTGCGATCAATCCTGCACCTGCCCGGGTCGCGACGGGTTCTCCGGAAGCGGCGCGGCGGCTGATCGCGATGGCGCAGCCGATCCGGGGCACGCCGGTCGAGGCCTATCTGGCCAGCCGCTGCATCTTGCCGGTCCATGATGCGGGGGCGTTGCGGTATCATCCACGCTGCTACTATCGACCCGACGATGGCGGACCAGCGCAGCGGCGTCCGGCAATGATCGCATCCGTCACCGACCTGCAGGGCAGGATCACCGGGGCGCACCGCACCTGGCTCGCGCCGGACGGCTCGGGCAAGGCGGCGGTCACCACGCCCCGGCGGGCCATGGGCAACCTTCTTGGCCATGCCGTGCGCTTCGGGGCGGCAGAGGATGTCCTTGTCGTTGGCGAAGGCATCGAGACGATCCTGTCGCTGCGGGCGGCGCTGCCGGGCATGCCGATGGCCGCCGCGCTGTCGGCAAACCATCTCGCCGCGCTCAGGCTGCCACCGTCCGTGCGTCGGCTCTATGTCGCCCGCGACACCGATGCCGCAGGCGACAGAGCTGTCGCGACCCAGGCCGAACTTGCGACCAGTGCGGGCATCGAGGTGCTGACGCTCTCGCCTCGTCACGGTGACTTCAACGACGACCTGACGGCCCACGGCCTCGACAACCTGCGCGCAGCGATCCGGCCCCAGATCGCGCCAGAAGATGTTGCAAGGTTCTATGGCAGAGGAGCGGCCACGACCGGGTGAGACGACCGCAACGGTGTTACAGGGCATTCAGGAAGGCCATGAGGTCCTTGTCCTCCTTCCACCGCCTTTTCGGTCCCGGAGAGCCGACCTCGCAAAGCGCCACGGCATTCGCCTTCAGCGTGAGGTCAATCTCGGCATAGATGTTCGTGGTGCTGATCGATACGTGGCCGAGCCAAGCGCGGATGGTGTTGATATCGACGCCAGCGAGCACGAGATGGCAAGCCGTCGTATGCCGGATCACATGTGGCGTCACCGTCCGATCCGCCAGTCGAGGCACATCGGCAGCGCAGCGCTCGACCAGTCGATACACGCCGAACCGTGTGTAGGCTTGGCCGAGCCTGCTGAGGAACACAGGGGCTTCGGGCGCGCGGCCGAGGATCTGTTCCGCCAGGACTCGCTCCGTTTCCGGCCAGAGCGGGCATAGGCGTGTCTTGCCGCCCTTGCCGCGCAGGGTGGCCATATCGTGACCGCCCCGATCGCGGTCGAGATCCAGGTCCCGAACCTTCAGTTGCGAGACCTCGGAGACCCGGGCTCCAGTGTTGTAGAGGAAGAGAAGGAGCGCGTATTCGCTCTGCCCTCGACGGGTCTTGCGGTTCGGAACCGCGAGCATCGCTTCCATCTCCTCCCGCGTCAGCCAGCCGACCGGAGGCGACATCGCCTTCTTCGCGGCGATCGCGCGGATATGGCCGCACCATTCGACATGCGCCGGATCCCGGCTGCCGACGAAGCGGGCGAACGCCCGGATGGCCGCCAGCCGTTGATTGCGCGTCCTGACGGAACATCCGCGATCCTGCTCGAGATGGGCAAGGAACTTCAGGACAAGTGCCGAAGTGAGGTCCTGCGTGGCGAGGCGTTCGATGGGCTTCCGGACCTTTCGGCTCGCGAAGGGCAGGAGCAGCTTGAAGGTATCACGATAGCTCGCGCGGGTGTTCCGGGCTAGATTGCGCTCGCTGACGATATACTCGGTCAGGAAGCGCCGGAGCCATGGCCCAATGAGATCACGGTCTGGCATCCGACCCTCCTCCGGCATAGCGCGCGAAGCGCAGCGAGGCCTGCGCGAGAAGGTCCGGCGTCATCGTCAGATAGACCTTCGTGCCTTCGAGGTCGGAATGACCGAGATAGGTGGAGAGCGCGGGCAGCAATCGCTGTACATCCGCTCCCCGTCGGTACCAGGCCATCAGGCTGTGAACCGCGAAGCTGTGCCGGAGGTCATGCAGACGCGGGTTCTCCCGCCCGCCGACCCTGCCATGCACATCCGCAACGCGTCTCAGGCGATCGAAGGCGGTCTGAACGGTGCTGCTGGAAAGCCGCGTGCCGTCGCGGTTGGCGAGCAGGAACGACGTGGCACTCTCCGCGATCCGCGCGACGGGCCGAACCGAGAGGTGGGCACCCAGTATTCGCGCAAGCCGCGGACCCACGGGAACCAACCTGCTCTTGTTGAACTTCGTGTCGCGGATCGTGAGGATCGCCTCCGCCGTATCCACATCAGACAGCGTGAGAGCGGTCGCCTCCCCGAACCGCAACCCGGACCCGTAGAGCATCAGAAGCAGGGTCCGGAACGTCCCGGGGTCGAGTTGCCGGGAGCCTTGCAACGCAGCATCGATGTGATCCGGGTCGAAGAGGCGCTGCAGCTGCTCCCGGCTGTAGATATGCGGCGGTGCCTGCAATGGCGGGCGCCGCTCGCTTTCGGGAAGCGGCGACGAGAGGGCATAGCCGCGACTGATCGCATAGCGCCAGAACCCGGCGAGCGCATAATACTTGTTTTCGCGGTGCCGGGTAACGGGGCCCGTCCCGGCGAGGAAGGACAGGACCTGCGCGTTTGTGACAGCGTCGCATCCGGCGTCGCCATCGGCGTGCTGAAGGAACTGTCGAAGCAGGTTTCGCGCCGTCAAGAACTTTACGCCGTGCGCCTGGCGCCATACCACGTAGTGTTCGATCGCCTCCCTCAGCTTCATACGAGACCCTCCAGATCGAGGGCCGCGACCTCCCGCAGGGTCCGGAGGTCGACCTTGGCGTAGATCGCCGTCGAGGTCGGGGCCCGGTGCCCGAGGAAGTCGCCGATGACTTTCATCGCCACGCCCTGGTCCAGAAGGTGTTGGGCGGCGGCATGGCGAAGGGCATGGGGTCCCCTTCGGCCAGAGACCACCCCGATCTGGCTCAGGCGATCGCGCACGATCTTGCCCAGAGCCTTCCGCCGAAGGGGGCGGATCGGGGCGCAGGATGTGAAGAAGAGGCTCCGCCCGAAGCCGGTGGGACGCCCGTTCCGGATGTAGTCGAGGATGGCGCCGCCGACCTCCTGCGACAGCGGCCACAGATGCGTGCGACCCGGCTTTGGACAATGCACGCGCAGGAGCGCGTTCTCCCAGTCGAAGTCATCGAGGCTGAGACCCGCGACTTCGCCGGCACGCAGGCCGAAGGAGGCGAAGAGCATCAGGATCGCGCGATCGCGCCTGTCGACGGGGCGCTGCCCCTCAGACGCCAGCAGACGTTCGACATCCTTACGCTTGATGCCCTTCGGAAGGCTTTCATCGGCCCTGTATCCGGGCGCGACGATGCCCGCGGCCAGCCCGGGCCGACACCACCCGCGCTTCTCTGCGAAGCCGACAAACGACCGGACGCGCTGCGCGAAGTCGTGCATCGTTCTCCGGCTCCATACCCCGCGTTGGTGCTTATCGCCGATGATGCGGTCGATATCGGTGATCTCAAGAGCGTCGAGCCGTATCCCCATCTGGTCGAGGTGTTGGAGGAATGTACCGGCAGCGCGCCCGTAGCTCTCGATACTGGCCGTTGCCAGGCCCCGTTCGTCGCGCAGCCAGTGCTCGTATGCCTGAAGCGCAGGCTGAAGCGTACGAAGTTCGCCTTTGGCGTCCTCGAGCCAGCCGAGATACCGCACGAGTTCAACACAGTGACTGACGAAGCGTTGGCGGGCCTTCGACGTGGCCGTCGTAGCGCTTCTGCGGCCCCGCGGCTCCGACCAGAGTCTCGCGGCGGCTTCGATGTCCCGCTGGTGGATCCGATCACCGTCGCGAAGGTCCAGAAGGCGAACGAGGTTGAGGTGGGCGTTGGCTTGTTTGCGCAGGTTGGCGCGGCTCGCGCCGGTTCCCTTCAGGTGGACGAGGTAGTCCGCGCGTTGTGCAGCGAGCGGGGCGTCACGATGTTTCGCCACGGCGGGCGGCAGGAAGATGTCTTGGAACATGGGTGCGTCTCCATAATGTGGAGGCACAGGATTTCGCAGGTCAGGACATGATTTGTGGGTTTTTCGGTGCGGACGGTTTCACGAACACGACCTCGCTCCGCCATTCAGCAGGAACCTTGCGACATCTTCTGGCGCGATCTGGGGCCGGATCGCTGCGCGCAGGTTGTCGAGGCCGTGGGCCGTCAGGTCGTCGTTGAAGTCACCGTGACGAGGCGAGAGCGTCAGCACCTCGATGCCCGCACTGGTCGCAAGTTCGGCCTGGGTCGCGACAGCTCTGTCGCCTGCGGCATCGGTGTCGCGGGCGACATAGAGCCGACGCACGGACGGTGGCAGCCTGAGCGCGGCGAGATGGTTTGCCGACAGCGCGGCGGCCATCGGCATGCCCGGCAGCGCCGCCCGCAGCGACAGGATCGTCTCGATGCCTTCGCCAACGACAAGGACATCCTCTGCCGCCCCGAAGCGCACGGCATGGCCAAGAAGGTTGCCCATGGCCCGCCGGGGCGTGGTGACCGCCGCCTTGCCCGAGCCGTCCGGCGCGAGCCAGGTGCGGTGCGCCCCGGTGATCCTGCCCTGCAGGTCGGTGACGGATGCGATCATTGCCGGACGCCGCTGCGCTGGTCCGCCATCGTCGGGTCGATAGTAGCAGCGTGGATGATACCGCAACGCCCCCGCATCATGGACCGGCAAGATGCAGCGGCTGGCCAGATAGGCCTCGACCGGCGTGCCCCGGATCGGCTGCGCCATCGCGATCAGCCGCCGCGCCGCTTCCGGAGAACCCGTCGCGACCCGGGCAGGTGCAGGATTGATCGCAGCAACAGGCTCGACCCGCGGCAGGCTCAGGAAACGCCGCGCCTCCTCGGCGACATCGCCGAACGAGGTCAGGCTACAGCTCTCCCGGATCACGTCGAGCAGGTCGCCGTGTTCGGCCGTGGCGGCATCGGTCCAATGACCGGCCGCCCCGGGACCTGCCTCCGGCCCCTTCAGCCGGACGAACATCGACCGCCCCGGCGAGTTACGCGCGTCGCCGACGGTCCAGTACTGACCTTGCCGTCGACCGTTGGGAAGGTAATGCCGACACACGGCCTCTGCGTCCCGCGCGAGTCGGCGCGACAGCTCCGCTGCATCTCGCGCCATCACGAACATCCCCCCGTCGCGCCGAGGTTATGTTGCCCAGCTCCGCGAAAACCCAAGCAGAACCGCGCAAGTCCACGCCACCGCAACATAACCCGCGCCGCAACATGTTCCGTAAACTTGCCCGCTGCCCCTGGCCCCGACGTGGGCCCGGTCAGCCGCACGAAGAGCGAGCGGCCAGGATTGTTTTGCAGGTCACCCACGATCCAGTAGGATCCTTCCCGCCGTCCGGCGGGAAGGTAGGCACGACAGACGCCTTCGGCATTTTCTGCCAGATCGCGCACGAGGTCTTCGGTCTCGGAATACATGGGTCAACAACCTCCGCGATCATGTAGCCTTGCGACAGGACAACGTGCAAGCAGACGATCCAGTATCGCGACGCCATCGGCGTCGGTTGGGCAAAACAGCCGAAGCTTCCAACTAATAATCTCCGAGAAGAAGCCGTCGGCCTTGAGCCGATCCTTGGCTGCCTCCGAGAAGCCCGACAGTTCGATCCGGTTCGCGCCCATGACGCGCGAGCGGTGCAATTCCATCCCTTCGGACAGGCACACCACGGTCTTGCCCTCCAGAACGAGGGCATGGACCTGCGCGGCCGAGAGCTTGGGCGCATCGGCGGCCAGCGTGGTCGCGACCCAGGCAGGCGAGACGCGGCGGCCGATGATGCGCTGCCCGTCATCGGTCTGCAGGCGGTAGATGCGGGTTTCATCCTGGGGAAGCTGCTTCCAGATCGGCAGCAGCAGACCTGCCACGATGTGCAGCGTGGAGTCCGAAAACTCCGGCACCTCGGCCAGTTCCGCAATCCACGCCGCAGTGAAGGCCGCGCGGTCGGCCTCGAGCCAGTGGGTGTCCTCCATGACCTTGGCCGGGACCGTGCTGGCATCAAGCGGGCGGATCAGGCGCAGGCGCGGCTCGATGGTCCCATCATCCAGCATGTGACTGGTGGCGGGAACCTGCACGGCAGCCCGGCCCGAGCGGCTATTGACCAGAAGCCGCGCCTGCGGGTCATCAAGCCAGTCGAGCGCATCCGCGAGCGAGGTTGGCGTGTTGCGACGCTTTTCAGCGATGGTCAGGAGCTGGGTTGCCGCACCGGAGCCGGGATGGGTGTAGATCACGCGTGCCTCGGTGACGCGGAAGCTCTCGGCGCGCAGGGTCTCGAGCCCGAGGTCATACACCCCGGCAGCGATGGCCCCCTCGATCCGTTGATCGAGCAATTCCTCGAAGGCCGAGAAGAGCACCGCCTGCATGTCGATCGTCAGCGCGAGCAGGCGATTGAGGAAGGTCGTGATCGGCGGCAGGTCGTCCTTAAGACCGTTGTCATCGGTCAGGCTGAGCCCCGTGGCATCCTCGAAAGCCCCAAGCGAACAGCCAGCCACATCGCCGCGATAGATGCGGCGGTAGAGCTGGCGCAGGGCATCGCGGGCATAGGGGCTCTCGAGGTTGTCCTCGGGTCGGAACAGCCCCTGCCCGCCGGTCTGGCGTTGGCCGCGCGTGATGGCCCCTAGCGTGTCAAGACGCCGCGCGATGGTGGAGAGGAACCGCTTTTCTGCCTTCACATCCGTGGCAACGGGCCGGAAGAGCGGCGGCTGCGCCTGGTTGGTGCGGTTGGTGCGGCCCAAGCCTTGAATGGCGGCATCGGCTTTCCAGCCGGGTTCCAGCAGGTAGTGAACCCGCAGGCGCTGGTTCTTGGCCCCAAGATCGGCGTGATAGCTGCGCCCCGTGCCGCCCGCGTCGGAAAAGATCAGGATGCGCTTCTGGTCATCCATGAAGGCGGCGGTCTCGGACAGATTGGCAGATCCGGCCCGGCTTTCGACGACAAGCCGCGCAGAAGCCCCGTCTCCCTTCCGCACGATGCGCCGCGAGCGGCCTGTGACCTCGGCCACGAGGTCGGTGCCGAAGCGCTGGACGATCTGGTCGAGCGCCCCCGGGACAGGCGGCAGCGACGCCAGCTTTTCGATCAGCGCGTCGCGCCTGCGGGCGGCCTCGCGGCATTCGACCGGCTGGCCATCGCGCACCACGGGCCGGGACGACAGGTTGCCTTCGCTGTCGGTGAAGGGCTCGTAGAGCAGCACCGGGAAGCAATGGGCGAGGTAGTCCAGGACATATTCCCTGGGAGTGATGTCACAGCGGATATCGTTCCATTCGTCGGTCGGGATCTCCGACAGGCGGCGTTCCATCAGTGCCTCGCCCGTCGAGACGATCTGGATGACCGCCGCATGACCCGCCACCAGATCGGCATCGATGGATGCGATCAGCGTGGGGGTCTTCATCGAGGTAAGCAAATGGCCAAAGAAACGCTGTTTGGCGCCCTCGAAGGCTGACCGCGCAGCGGATTTCGCCTGACGGTTCAGCGTGCCGCTCTCGCCAGAAATGTTCGCCGCCTCCAACGCCGCGGTCAGGTTGTTGTGGATGATGGCGAAGGCCCCGGCATAGGCATCATAAATGCCGCGCTGCTCGGGGCTGAGCGCATGTTCGAGCATCTCGTATTCGACACCGTCATAGGAAAGCGACCGCGCGGTGTAGAGGCCGAGCGCCCGGAGGTCGCGGGCCAGGACCTCCATCGCCGCGACACCGCCAGCCTCAATGGCTTCCACGAATTCCGCCCGGGTTGCGAACGGGAAATCCTCCCCGCCCCAGAGACCGAGACGCTGAGCATAAGCGAGGTTGTGGACCGTCGTCGCGCCCGTGGCCGAGACATAGACCACGCGGGCATTCGGAAGTTTGTGCTGCAGGCGCAGACCCGCCCTGCCCTGCTGCGAGGCCATGGTATCGCCCCGCTCGCCTTTGCCCCCGGCAGCATTTGCCATGGCATGGCTTTCGTCGAAGAGGATCACCCCGTCGAAATCCGCCCCGAGCCAGTCGACGATCTGGTCGACGCGGGATTTCTTGGCACCCCGTTCTTCCGAGCGCAGCGTCGCATAGGTGGTGAAGAGGATACCCTCGGCGAGCGGAATGTCGCGCCCTTGTGCGAAACGCGACAGCGGCGTCACCAGAAGCCGCTCCTGGCCAAGCGCCGACCAGTCGCGCTGCGCATCCTCCAGAAGCTTGTCGCTCTTCGAGATCCAGAGCGCCTTGAGGCGGCCTTGGCACCAGTTGTCGAGCAGGATCCCAGCCGACTGGCGGCCCTTGCCCGCGCCGGTGCCATCACCGAGGAAGAAACCCCGGCGGAAGCGGACGGCGTCAGCGGCATCGTCGGGCGCGGCCGAGACCATGTCGCCGGTCTCATCGACGATCCAAGACCCTGCGAGATATGCGCCATGCGCCTCCCCCGCGTAGATGACGGTCTCGAGCTGCGCGTCGGACAGCAGGCCGTCGCGCAGGATGGTCGCCGGAAGCTTGGGGCGATAGGAGGGTTTCGGAGGTGCGACAGAGGCCATGGCCGCCGATTGCACAAGCTTGGTCGGGTGCGATGCGGCGTCTGGGATGTCGATAGCCTGCAGACGGAAGGTCTCGTAGATCGCGTCGGACAGCCGTGCGGCATCTTCGTCCTCGGCGGCGTCGCGGAGAGCGTAGTCCAGTTCCTCGGCCTCAATCGGCGTTTCGGGTTTCGCCATTTGAACCGCAGAGGTCGCGCGCGATCGGCTGGTGGTTGTGTGAGTGGCGCGGGCAGGACTTCCCGGGAAGAGGGAAGAATGGAACAGACCCGCATTTACGGCCTGTTCCAGTTCGAGGCGTGGCGGAACCTCGGCAGTGACCCGGGACATCAGATGCGCCACGTCCGGGGATGTGGGTTGGCGCAGGTCTGCGGTGATGCCGCCCGGCTCGCCTCCGCGGCATTTATCGAAGACAGAAATCCGCGTCTCGAAGCTGGTCCCATGTTTGGCGAAAGCGGCGCCCGACAACGCGCCGGTGTAGACGAGATGGGCGGTCTCGGTCAGACGGCCGAAGGTCTCGGCCCAGGCAGGCGCATCCGGCGCGAAACCGGCTCCGGTGATGGCGACGAGCCGTCCGCCGGGGGCCAGACGCGCGAGGGCCGAGCGCAGATGCCGGGCCGTCGCCTCGGTTGTCCGACCATCGACATTAGCCACGGCCGAGAAGGGCGGGTTCATCAGGATGACGCTCGGGCTTGAGGAGACATCGAGATGATCGTTGATCTGCGCGGCATCGAACCGGGTGACCGGTCGGCCCGGGAACAGCAGCCGAAGAAGGTCGGCGCGGGTGTCCGCCAACTCGTTCAGAGCCAGAGTGCCGCCGGCGATCTCGGCGAGGATCGCCAGAAGCCCGGTCCCGGCAGACGGCTCTAGGACAAGATCACGGGGCGTGATCTGTGCTGCCGCCACAGCCGCGAGCCCCATGGGCAGCGGCGTCGAGAATTGCTGAAAGCGCTCCATCTCTTCCGACCGCCGGGTGTGCGTGGGCAAGAGGCCTGCCACCTTGGCGAGGATCGGCAAGAGCGCCGCAGGCGAGCCGGCACGCGCAAGCAGCGCCCGACCGAACTTTCGCAGAAAGAGGATCAGCGCCACCTCGCCCGCCTCATAGGCGAGCTTCCAGTCCCAGGCACCGGTCGCATCGGAACCGCCAAAGGCATGTTCCATCTCGCGGCGCAGACGCAGCGCGTCGATCTGAAGCCCTTGCGCCAGATCGGGCTGAAGCGCTTCGGCAACAGCAACAATCGCAGGGGCAGGATTTGCTGCCAACGGAACAACGGGCGCAGGCAAGGACGCCTGCGCAACAGGGGCAAGATGGGTCATCGGGAAACTCCGGAATGAAGGACAGGATCAGGCCCGGACACCCTCTCTCGGGCAGCCTCGGACCTGATCTTTCCCGGCTGCTCTCTCCCTCTCGCACCAAGGTATTCCCGACGCTTGGCTTGATCTTGTTCTTGTTATGTTCTATGCTCAAAACCAAGCCAGAAAGGGGGTTCCACCATGGAAAGCACCACGCACGCCCTGCCCGTAACGCCTAAGCAGATCGCCTATGCGCGGTCGCTCGCCCTGTGCAACCGGACGCTCCTGCCCTGGGAAGTTCAGCAAGACCGGCGATCTTTGAGCGCCTGGATCGAGGCTCAGGCCCGGCTGAAGCCCGTATCGGACATGGACCAGCTGCCCACCTCCAGGCAGGTGGCCTTCGCCGAGAAGCTCGCCCGGATCAAACGGCGCGCCGTCCCCGACGAATGCTTCCGCGACAGAGGGCTGATGTCGAAGTGGATCGACGGGAACAGGTGACGGGTGTCAGCTGGTGGATGGCTTGTCGGCGCAGGAATCCACCAGAGTTTCCCTCCGCCTACGAAACGCTGCTCGTAGTGCGTCGGTCGGTGGGGGCAGACAGTCCAACGCCTCAAAGAACGGCTGATGGTCACATGGCTTCAAGTTCGTGACGTCCGCGCTGTTGTCGTTTGCCTGTTTCATTTCTTCGGACCCCCAAAGGCGCATGCGCTGTAACTTGTCAGCCGACAGCCACAATCGAGTAGTGCGGTGTCCCATCCCACACAAGATCCCAAGACGCGCCCGGACGAACGTTCTGAATTGCGCGGGGCTCGAAGCAGACCAGGCAATTCCCGCCCGGTGCAGGAGCCCGGACCGAAGGGTAAATCAGGCCCTTGGATCCGCCCCGACGCAGATGCTGTGCCAGGCTTTGGCCCTCGGGATACCCGACAGCCGGATCCGGATGCAGCGCCGGATGATCTGTCTCACCGGTCATGTCATCGAAGACGCCGATGAAGTCGGCCAGCAATTCCACATAGCGGGCGCTGTCCTGGAAGCTGCCGGTAAAGCCGAGTTCGCGTGTGCGGTGCCAGGCCACTTCGCTGACAGAAACCATCACATCCCATGCGCAGTACCACGCGCCGCGCTCCTCGGCGTTGAAGCGGTTTCCGCCGACGCGGGTGTAAGTGAAGGCTGCGTTGACGTGACTGTCCCCATAGATGCGCAGATCGCGGCTGCGGCGTTGCCAAGCGAGTTCGCGCGGGTCCAGATGCGGGTTGCGCCCGCGTTCGGCCTGTAGACGCCCACTGGTCAGGCCCTCGATCTCTGCCAAGATCTCCATCTCGTCATCGGTATCGACGAGACCGCGCAGCGATGGTGGCTTGTGGTAGGTGGCGGGCAGGAGACGAACGAGACCGCGATCAGAAATCTCGGTCTGCTTCATGCCCCACCACGCAACGCATCAAGATAGGTCCGAACCGCGAGGATCTGCGGCAAACCCCCGTCGATGGCGGTGTCGACGGGTCGGCTTCCACCAAAGAGCGGCCCCTTGTTCGGTCGGGTGAACCAGCCTTTTGCCAGAGGCTCCGAGAAGTAGAGTTCGAGCGACTTGAAGATGCCAATTACAGCGCTGAGCCGCAGCAGTTGGTCCTTGGTGAGCTCTCCGGCGAAACCCGGCTTCTTGGCGCGCTTCCACGTGCTCTCCGACATGTCGGCAAGGCCAGCCGCTTCCTTGAGGCTGAGACCCCATGCATCGGCTACACGGGCATAGGCTTTCAACGCGACGGCGTTGATCTGTGCGGGTTTCCGGATTTTCTCTGCGACGTACATGGTATCCTCCATTGGCCTCAATATAGTCCATATGGACTTATCGTAAAGATCAAATGAACCTTGTGCTTTGATCCCCTGTCACCCGAACCGCAGCCCTCCTTCCGTAAACGTATACGCGTTCGCGATGATCCCCTCCTCGATGGCCTCGTTCGAGTTGAGGTGGTCGTATTCGTCCTCAAGGTGGCGGTAGAGCCAGCGGGCCAGATCACGCAGCGCCTCGGTCACGACTTCTTCAGCGTCCTCGGTCGGCGGCTGCCAGGTCGCGCTGTCCCGCGAGACGTCCACCAACATGGTGTATTCATGGTAGTAGCGGCCACTGTGGCTGGCCTCGGCGGCGAGCTGGTAGAAGTTCCGCCGCTGGATGGCCTGCAGCCGGTCGGCGATGCCGTGTAACGTCGCGTCCGTGGGCGCGTAGGCCCGAATGCGCGCGGCGGCGCCCTTGGCGTGGGACCAGTAGCCCTCGAAGCAGGCCCCGTCACCCTGGCTCCAGAAGCCGGAGAACCAGATGCAGGGCTTGGCCCGCGTCCCGCCGCCCATCAGACGGACGGGAGTCGTCTTCAGGCGGATGCCGAGGAGCGCACAGACCCGCTCGAAATCCTCGTAGACCCCATCCCACCAGTCATCGTGGGGACCAAGCTCGCGATACCAGCTGCGCGCCTTTTCCTTGGCGGCCTCCGACAGTTCGGGGAACTGGTAGACGGTGGTGCAGATGACCTCAGGCATGTACGTCCTCCCCGTTGAGCGCGGCGACCAGCCATTCTTGCGTGCTGGTCCAACCGATGGACTTGCGGGCGCCGAGGTCGATGAGATGCGCGCCGCCGCCGAAGGCGTCGAGGCGCGGACGGGAACAGGTCAGGGCGTACTGGAATCCCCAAAGGCCAGCGAGGTCGAGCTCTTCCGCAAGGCGCAGCACAAAGCGGATGACCCCTTCGACATCGCCATGGTCGTCGTCGTGGATCCAGAGGGTGCTGCCCCCGGGCGCGTCCTGGCGCGCAACGGTGAAGCCCGCGACCTCCGGGTCGTCGGCGTCCTGATCCGCTGCGCGGAGTTCTTGAAACAGCGCGAGCGCGCGGGCGGCCTTGTCTGGGGTACCGACGTCGATCAGGCATGAGAAATGGGTGAAGTGATCCGCCATGGGGACCTCCTAATGGGGAAAACCCGGCCGGGCGGTCGGGCGCTGTGTTGGAATAAAGGGGGGGGATTGGGGGCGATCGGCCGGTGGGACTGTCGCCCGCCGCCTGTCGCGCGGCATGCGCGCAGAGCATCTGCCGGTAGAAGCGCTGGCGCGCTGCCCGGAAGCCGCGCACGGCGCGCGTGTCGGGGTGCAGCGCCCGGACCGCCGCCCGCAGGACCACGAAGGGCGAAGCCGTCGCCGGCAGGCCGAGGCGCTGATAGGCTGGATCGGTCATCTCAACTGACCTCGACCACGGGCGAGGCGAGATGCGGATCGACCTGCGCCTCGATCCGCTCGGCCCGGCCCATCCAAGGCTCTGGCCGGATGGCCTTTACCCAGTCGGCGAAGCTCGGGATGAAGCCGAGGTCTTCCTTCACATGCTGTTCGCCAACCCAGCGGGTCGGGATGACGCGCCCGGTCGAGAGCGTGAGGGTCGGCCCGAAGATCGTCTCGGCCATGAAGATGCCCTCGGCATGGTGGCGCAAAGCCCGGTGCCGGAAATCGGCCGTGATCTCCTTGCTCTGGTCGAACCAGGCATGCACCGCCATGAAATCGTCGACCGTGCCGCCCCATTTCTTCACCGAGGACAGGGCGTGGTGATAAGGATGTGCCATCGCCGCACCCTCAGAAATCGTGGGTGTAGAGTTCGGACGACGTGAAACGTTCGTTGAACTCGAGATGGATGCAGCGGGCCGCGGCGTCGAAGCAGAACTCGCCGTAAGCGCCGTCGTTGTTCTCCCAGCCGCCGTGGGTGTCGGAGAGGAAGTCGTAGGCCAGCTGCTCGACGACATCCTCAAGCGAGAGCTGTCGCACCTCGACCTCGGGGTTGTACCAGGTGAGCGCGGCGTATTCGATCTCGGTCGTGGGGAAGTCGACCGCGTTGTCGCCGGACCATGCACCGATGCTTTCGATCTGGCCGCTGTCACCGGCACCGTCGAAGGTCACGGTGACGTGGGTGATGCCGGCGGCTATGAGGCCATCGAAAAGGCGGTCCTTGTTGCCGGGGCGCAGCGCGTCGATCCGGGCGGCACGCTCGGCATGCGCCGCGAAGATCTGGCCCATGTCGACTGGCGAGGGTGCCATCGGCGGCGTGAGGGTGGGTTCAGTCAGGGTCATCGGGTGTCTCCGGTAATGGGAAGGGATCGGAGCCGGGCCGGGCGATCTCTCTCCCCCGGACAAGCTCCAAATCCCCCCTGCCCTCCTCTGTCTCTCGGGCCTCACGCAGCGACCCGCAGCGCCCGGGCAGCGAAGGCGCGCCAGAGCGGATCGACGAGCCGCGCATCCAGAAGATCGGCGCGGTGGCGCAGCCGCCTCGCCAGATCGGGCTCACCCCAGTCGTTGGCGCGGCCTGCCTGCGCGCGCAGCTGGCTTGCCTCGGTCACCACGCCGCGCGCCTCGGCCGCGCTCGTCACCGGGTGGCACCAGGCGACGGCGCCGTCGCTGGCGGCCCCGGCCAGCACAAGGCGTTCGTCGCGATCGAGGATGGCCAGAAGCTGGGGTGCAGCCTCCGGGTCGATCCCCTCGGCATGGTCGACCGCGCCCTGCATGGCCTCGGCCAGCGTCGGGAAACGGGAGAGGACCAGGGGAGCGGCACGGCCTGACAGCAGGTCGGCCGGCGCACGGCGCGACAGGGTCAGGGCGAAGGGGTGGTTGGGGTCGGTCTCGCCTGAGGGAAAATGCGGCGGGACGCCCCGCGCGTGGGCGGTCGGGTGGATCGGAAAGGGCAGGTCGAACATAGGAGTGTCTCCGACGGCGCGGGAAGCCTCTCTCCCCGCTTCACTGTCAAAGACCAAACCGCCGCCCTCTTCCTGAAAGGGGCGGCGGCAGGTCAGCAGGGGACGTCAGAGCTTGCCGAGCGCCCGCAGGCTCAGCTCTGTCCCGGCCCCAACGATGATGTGGTCGTGCAGCGTCAGGCCTAGATACCTGCACCCCTTCTGGATCTCCTTGGTCATGCTGAGATCGGCCTCCGACGGCGTTGGATCGCCCGATGGGTGATTGTGGATCAGGATCAGGGCGCTGGCGTTCAGCATCAGCGCCCGCTTGATCACCTCGCGCGGATAGACCGGGACATGGTCGACCGTGCCGGTCGAGAGAAGCTCATCGGAGATGATGCGGTTCTTGCGGTCGAGATAGAGGACGTGGAACCGCTCGATGGGCCCGCGGACGGTGAGCGCACAATAGTCCATCAGCGCCTGCCAGCTGCCGATCACCGGGTTTTGGCTCAGGTAGCGGCCGAGGATGTCTCGGGCCTCGAGGATGACGGTTTCTTCCTGGGGGGTCATGGGGGTTCTCGTTTAAGTGCGCAGGCCGAAGCCCCCTGCCATCTCGGGGCGGGGCCAGTGGCATGCATTTGGAAGGGGAAAGCGCGACCGCCGCGCGCGAGGGCGGTCGCGATGTCGGGCCCGGCGTCAGCCGACCCGGTCGAGGAGCTTCTTGGCGCGCCCTTCCATATCGAGCCGCGCATCCTGCTGGGTCTTGTCGCGCGCAAGCCGCGTGATGCCCTGCACGAAGTCGAAGATGCTCTCTGGCGGGCGGCCCTCTTCCATCAGCACCTTCTCGATGATCTTGCCGGACTCAGCTTTCGAGAAACCGCGCTTCCTCAGGAAATCTGCGCGATCCTCGTCGCTGCGTGCAACGATCTGCTGCCGCGCCGCCTTGATGCCGTTCACGAAGCCCTGCGGCGAGGAATTGGCGAAGCGCGTCAGCGCCGGCGCCGCCTCGTGGGCAAAGCGGGAGGCCGCGTATTTCGAGTGACGAATCTTGATCTCCTGGAAATCCTCGACGCCCCAGAGGTTGCGGTTCTGGCACACCGCCCGAAGGTAGAAGCTCGCCATGCCAAGGGTCTTCGCGCCCACCTCGGAATTCCAACAATAGAAGCCCCGGAAATAGAGATCGGGGGAGCCGTCGGGCAACTTGCCCGCCTCGATCGGATTGCGGTCGTCGACCAGAAACAAGAAGACGTCGCGGTCCGAGGCGTAGAGCGTGGTCGTGTCGCGACTGATTTCGACATCGGGGTTGTAGACCCCGGTCGACCAATCGAGCACACCCGGCACCTTCCAGCGCGTATCGCCCGTGCCATTGCCCGCGATGCGCTGCACCGCCTCGACAAGCTCGAAGTCGTGGATGCGGCCATAGTCGGGACCGGTCACGGCGCGCAGTTCGGTCCGGCCATCCACCGTCTCGAAGGTCTTCACCTGCTCGGCACGGTGATTGGTCAAACCGTACTGCAGGTTGATCCCCGCAAGAGGCGCGGGAAGCTGCCGCAGGTAGGATGCCGGGGCACCGACGATGCTGGCAAGCTGGCCGAAGGCCCAATGCGTGGGCGCGACCGGCTCTTGCGCTTTCGGCAAGACCAGGTGCAGTCGTTCGGCGCTGTCCCGCGTGGCCTCGACACGGATGTCGGCGGTCTGCACCACCCGGCTGCGGCTGCGCTCCGAGCGACCCTTCACATTGGCCCAGAGATCGTCGAGCGAGAGATACCGCTCGTCATCGGGCCGGTTGAACCATTCGGACGATACCCGCCCGTTCCGCTCACCCCGGCTTACATCCACCCTCCAGCCGCCAGCCCGCGCCGGTGCGACCGGATCCAGAATTTCAACAACGCCCATCGGCTATCTCCCGTGACAGGCGCCGGGAGCCACTCTCCCAGCCATCAACCCGTCACCGGGAAACCGGCACTCCTCTCACTCTAGAGGGTGGTCAGGGCGGTTTCCGGTCATTCGCTGGGGCCCGCATCGACTACTGCAATGCGAATTATGCTGCCGTTGGACACATTGACGCTAAAGTCGGCTTTGGGCAGCGTAACGAAAACGGTGGGTTTCGCCGGAGACACAAACCTTGGGCACAATCCGTCCGCCGTCGGAGATTTGAGAAGGGGCAGCCTAGCCAGTCCAACAGACCACTGAGCTTCACAAATGAACTCCTTTGTGTCACCGGGACACTGGAACGTGGACTGGACACGCGCCTTGCACAAGGGGCGTGTCCAAGCGCCAGGAAGCTCCGGTTTCACGGCTGGTTCCCGCGCTCCGCCGGCGGCCCACGGAACGCCAACCGCATCTGCTTTTCTGTTTCGATCAGGGCGAAGAACACTACACCGATGCCGAAGATCAACAGGCCGTCGGCGAGCGCAACCCCTTGGGTGCCAAAGATGGTCTGTAGCGGCGGCAGGTAGGTTATGGCGAACTGGGCAGCGGCGACGATGAGCACGCATGCCCAGACGATCCGCGTGCCTTTGGCCACGGCCCAGGTGAGCGAGGTGCCATGGATGTTGCGGATGAAGAACAGATGGAAGATCTCCAGCACCACCAGCATGTTCATCGCCATAGTCTGGGCGAGCGCCTGATCGCAACCCCGGTCGACCGCGTAGAAATACACCCCGAAGACGGCGGTCAGGAACAGGGTCGAGACGAGCACGATGTGCCAAACCAGCTCGCCGGTTACTAGCGGCTCGTTGCGTGGCCGCGGCGGACGGTGCATGGTGCCGGATTCCGAGGGTTCGAATGCCAGCGCGATCCCGAGCGTCACTGCGGTGATCAGGTTGACCCAGAGTATCTGCACCGCGGTGATCGGCAGGTTCATCCCGGCGAACAGCGCCACGACGATGGTCATCGCCTCGCCGGCGTTGGTGGGCAGGGTCCAGCTGATCACCTTCTTGATGTTGTCGTAGACGGTGCGGCCCTCGCGCACGGCGGCGGCAATCGAGGCGAAGTTGTCGTCTGCCAGCACGAACTCGGCCGCTTCCTTGGCTGCCTCCGAGCCCTTCAGGCCCATGGCGATGCCGGCATCGGCCCGTTTGAGCGCCGGGGCGTCGTTGACCCCGTCGCCGGTCATCGCCACCGTCAGCCCATGAGACTGGAGCGCGGTGACGAGGCGCAGCTTGTGGGCAGGCGAGGTGCGGGCGAAGATGTCGGTTTCCACCACCGCATCGGCAAGGGCGGTATCGTCCATCGCTTCGACATCCGCGCCGGTCAGGACCCGATTGTGGTTTTCGAGCCCGATCATCTCTGCAATGGCGCGGGCGGTCGCAGCATGGTCGCCGGTGATCATCTTCACCCGGATACGGGCAGCGCGGCACTCGGCGACCGCCGCGATCGCTTCGGCGCGCGGCGGGTCGATCAGGCCGATCAGTCCGATGAGTGTCAGCGTGCCGTCGAGGTCTGTGGCGCTAAGTGCGGCATGCCCACCCGGCACCTTCCGCACCGCCACAGCGATCACCCGCAGGCCTTCGGCGGCGAGGCTGTCGACCATCTCGTGCCAGTAGCCGGGATCGAGCGGCTCGGTGCCGCCGTCGGTGGCGCGCTGGTCGCGGCAGAGCCCCAGCACCGCCTCGGGCGCGCCCTTGACGTGGATCCGCGCGGCGCCGTCCTCGCCGTGGTGCAGCACCGCCATGTAGCGATGCGCCGCGTCGAACGGGATCGCGTCGTCGCGGCGCCAGGTCTGGAACGGTTCCGCGCCTTCGCCGCTGATCTTGCCCGCGAGCGCCAGCAGCGCGCCTTCCATCGGGTCGCCCTCGACATGCCAGTCCTCGCCGCAGGCGTGCAGGACGGAATCATTGCACAGCGCTGCCGCGCGGGCGAATTCCATCAGCACCGCGTGGTCATCGGGATCGGCGACGGCCTCGCGCCAGCGCACCGCGCCCTCTGGCGCGTAACCGTTGCCGCTTACCGAATAGACGTGTTCGGCGGCGGCGAGCGAGGCCACCGTCATCTCGTTGCGGGTGAGCGTGCCAGTTTTGTCCGAGCAGATCACCGAGACCGAGCCGAGGGTCTCGATCGCCGGCAGGCGGCGGACGATGGCGTTGCGCCGAGCCATCGCCTGCACACCGACCGCGAGGGTGATGGTGAGCACCGCCGGCAACCCCTCGGGGATGGCTGCGACAGAGAGCCCGACCACCGCCATGAACAGCTCGGAAAACGCCATGTGGCCGACGAAGACGCCGTAGCCGAGCAGGGCTGCAGCAACGATCAGGATGAAGACCGTCAGCCAGCGGGCGAAGTGGTCCATCTGGGCGAGGAGCGGGGTTGTTAATGTCTCGACATGCGCCAGCATGCCGCTGATCCTGCCGATCTGGGTGTGCGCCCCGGTGGCGGTTACCACGCCGCGTCCCGTCCCCGCCGCGACCAGCGTGCCGGAGAATAGCATCGGCGTCCGGTCGCCAAGGTCGGCGTCGTCTGCGACCGGCTGGATGCTTTTGTCGGAGGGGATGGATTCGCCGGTGAGGATCGCCTCCTCCGCCTTCAGCCCGCGCGCCTCGAATAGCCTGAGGTCCGCCGGCACACGGTCGCCGGGCTCGACGAGTACGACGTCGCCCGGCACGAGTTCGGCCGCGTCGATGCCTACGCGTTTCCCGTCGCGCAGCACGGTGGAGCGCGGCGCCAGCATTCCCCTTATCGCCGCCATCGCCTGTTCGGCCCGGCCCTCCTGGATGTAACCGATCACCGCGTTGACGATTACCACCGCCAAGATCACGCCGGTATCGATCCAGTGCTGGAGGGCCGCCGTGACCACGGCGGCAGCGAGCAGTACGTAGATTAGAACGTTATGGAAATGGGCGAGAAACTGAAGCACCGGGCTGTGTTTTTTCGGCTCAGGCAGGCGATTGGGGCCATGTTTCGACAGGCGGCGGGCAGCGGTTTCGGCACTGAGACCGACAGGCGTGGAATCGAGCGCGCTCAGCACGTCGCGGGCGGGCAGGGCATGATATCGGGGGGCGGTGTCTGGGGTGGGCATTCGCTCCATTCACTTTCCGGCGCCGGTGGCGCCATGGTTGCAGCCGAACAGACCGCCGCCCCAAGTGGCGAGCGCCCGTCCGGTGATACCCGGACGTGTAAAACGGGCACGATATCCGACACGGGATCGGGTGCGCCCCGACCGATTGCGCGCGCGTCGTCTGCCGGGAAGACGGCGGGGTCTTGATCGGTGATCGGCCTGTTCCGACACGGATCCGGCCAGTGTGCGGTCCCCGATCCTGCGGTGCATGAATGCTCCGGTTCCCTAGAGGCCGTCGCTGACGTCGATCTCGGCCACGGCCTGATCCTGCGTCTTCACTTCGATTTAATACCGATTTTCCGGCGTTCAAGAGTTGAAGACCTGCTACTTCAGACATATGTGAAATCGTGAAAACGGGACACGTTTCGAGCGCGTTTCTGCGGCGAGGAGACCGCAGGGATGGGGGGTTGGAAGAGCCCGCGACCGCATCTGCGGCGAAGCGACGCAGATCCCGTGAGGTCCGCGCCCTGCCGGGCCATGGACAGACGTTTCCGCCACGCACCGTTCACCTTGTCGCCGGAAGGAGTACAGGCCATGCACATCGAATCCATACTGATCGCCTCTGATCTCTCGGCGCGATCGGATCGCGCCCTGCAACGTGGCTTTCTCCTTGCCAGCACGTTGCGCGCGCGCGTGCGCGTGCTGTCGATCATCGACGACAGCGTTCCGGATGACCTCGCGGCGGACTTGGTCGAGAAATGCCGCACCCATCTCGAGGCGTCGGCACGTAGCCTGGCCGGGGAGGTTCCCTACGAGATCTTGGTCGAGACAGGCGATCCGATCACCCGCCTGGTCGAATTCGTGAATGACGCCGATGTCGATCTCGTGGTCGTCGGCCGGCACCGTGACAGGGGCCTTATGGACGGGCTCCGGCAGACAACGGTGGAGAGCGTGATCGCTCGTTCCCTCACCCCAGTGCTGCTCGTCACCGACCCGGTCCATGGAAGCTACGGCCGCGTGCTGGCGCCGGTCGCATTCTCCTCCGCCTGCCGCCACGCGGTCAGGACAGCCCTTGGTATTGCACCCGAGGCGACGTTCCGCCTCTTCCACCTCTGGATGGCGCCGTTCGAAGGCCTGGCCGGAGGGCCGTCGTCGAACTTCGCACGTCAAGTGCAACGAGAAACTGCGGCGCATGCCGCGGCTTGGACCGATGGCTTTGCCGCGACGCTTCCCAAGGTCGCACTGGTGCATGACGGTCTGGGATCCGGATGCCATCAGGAGATCACGAGCTTTGCACCGGACCTGATCGCGGTCGGCGCCAACACCCGAAGACTGTCCTTCACCGGTCTCGGCTCGTTCACGGCCGAGCTCCTGCGCACCCCGCCCACGGATCTGCTGATCGCGCGCGGATCCGAATACTGAGGCGAGGACAGGTTCGCCGAAAGGTGCCTCGCCGTCGTATCGGTGCTGAACCGGCTTGGTCTTGTCACTTTTTTGGGCCGGTTCAGTGGAAGCGGACATTGGCACTCCACGCAGCCTCCGACGCTGTAAGCTCCAAGCGGTCGTTCGTTGAGCGGGCATCAAGGTCGGCAACGGGCCGAGATCGCCCGAACCCGGTGGGTTTCCCCGCCGGGCCCGAGGGCAGACCCCGTTCTCAGAACGGGATCTCGTCGTCGCGGTCGACCAGCTCGGGGTTTTCGTTCTCGGTCGATTTCGGGCGGCTCAGGAAATCCACCTTCTCGGCGATGATCTCGCAGCCGTAGCGGTCGGTGCCAGTTGCGTCGGTCCATTTGGTGTAGTGGATGCGGCCGTGAACGAGGACCTTCATGCCCTTTTCGCAATGCTCCGCGACCGTCTTGCCGAGACCGTTGAAGCAGGTGATGCGGTGCCATTCGGTGTCCATGACCCGGTAGCCGTTCTCGTCGCGCAGGACGCGACCTTCCGAGAGGCGGGGGCGGGAGGTGGCGAGGCTGAAGTTGGTGATCTTGGTGCCGCCCTGCGTGGTGCGGACTTCGGGGGTCTGACCGATATTGCCGGCGAGGATGACGATGTTCTGCATGGTAAGCTCCTGTGTGTCCTGTCTTCGGGACCGTCCCTTCGACAAGACCCGGAAGAAGCCCGTCGGGTGACGCGTGCACGGTGGACGGAACGGCCGCCGGAAACCCCCAGAAGACCGGGGTGGAGCGGGCAGCCCCAAAGGGGCAACACGGCCCGGACTGACGCGGGGTTGCGCGCGAGAGCCCGAACGGGATTAGGGGATTGTCAGTCGATGGGATGGCCAAGGAGACAGAGATGCGCGGGGAGCCCATGCCGGACCCTGTCACCCTGCTCATCGGGACAGCCTGACCCCCAGTTCAACACCTCACTGGCGACAAAGCTGCGATCACAAGCCTTTGCCACCCCTGCACTTGCCTTCCGGGAGTTGCGGCACCCTGCCGCGACGGGCTATCGATACCGGGACATTCAGGACATGGACCGCACCAATGGCTGATTACGATCTCGAAGCACTGTCGCTTACCGAGCTGAAGAAAATGCAGAAGGACGTCGCCAAGGCGATTTCCACATTTGAGGATCGGCAGAAGGCGGAAGCCCGCGCCAAGGTGGAAGCTCTCGCCCGGGATCTGGGCTACTCCCTCACCGAACTTGTCGGCACCGAGACGAAATCCTCCCGAGTGCCAGTCGCGGCAAAATACCGGCACCCTGAGAACCCGGCGCTCACCTGGTCGGGCCGGGGGCGCAAACCGCAGTGGTTCGTGGACGCTCTGGCTGCTGGGAATTCAAAGGATGATCTAGCCGTATGAGGTTGCCGGCGACTGGATCATCCAGGTTTTGATGGCACGACTGTAGGAAGTTCAAACTCGAATTCCTCGAGTTTCGGCCCCATCACCCGTGTCGGCAAATTCGGGTCAGGTGCTTGGCCCCGGTGATGCCCTTTGACCAGAACGACTTTGCCGCTTCGGTAGTGCCGCTCATGCTCGGACACCCAATGACGAACGGGGCCGTTCCGCGCCTCGAGTGTTTGCCTCTCGAATTCGAGGCGAGCGGTTCTTTCCGCCATGTGCGCAGCGGCCTGCGGGCCGATACGGATGGTCAGATGTGATTTCTGGGCGCTAAGGATCCACGACTTGCCGAACTTCCGGGCAGTCTTGGTGTCCTTGACGGTGAAGGTTTCGGTTTCCGTTGGGATGATCCCGCCAAGATCCGGTGAGACCAGCATTGCAAACAGAGCGTAGGGAATGAACAGGTCATACCCGGTTTCAACCTGGTGCACCGTGCGGCGGCCGTGGATCATCTCCATCGTATCGCCGCTCCGCACGCGGAAATCGACCACGGATCGGCTCAGATCGACCTCGACGTCGTCATGGTTCAGCTGTCCTGTCGGTGTCCGCCTGACAAGCAGTGCGCAGATCGGATCGACGACACGCGAGTTCTCGTGGCGGTGGAACATCGTAATGCGCAGATGGCTCTCGTTGCGGTCGTCCAGAAGGTAGCCGCGCAGGCCCGTGCCCAAAGGCTTTTCATCGTGCCTGGTCACAGGTGAAGCGCGCTCAAATCGTGCAACGCCCAGTTCGCGATCGTCGAACTCGACCCAAACGACGGGAGCAGGAAGCTTCACTTCACCGAGGATTGCCATGGCAGGCACCCCAGCTTCCTCAGCCCGTTTCGAGACGGCATCGTGAAGCGTGTCAGTGTAGGCGGCTGCCAGGTGATCGAGCAGGAATACCTTGGCCTGCTGTAGCGCATTGAGCGCGTAAACTCGGAACTGCCGCAGGTCGTCGGACGGTGTGAAGTGCCAGATCAAATCGTCTTTGGGAGCCGACTTACCCGCGAGCGACGAACCATATAACGAAATCAATGATTTATAGAGCATTTCCATCGGCCCCCGAACCGTCTTGATCAGCTTCCGATGAACACCTTCGATGATCAAGCGACTTTCATGGAGGCCGCGCCGACCACTTGTCGGCTCCTCCGATCGGTCGACCGGAACGGTTTTCCGGCGAATGGCCCAGATCGGGGCCACGGCCCCGATGCCGAGCCCTGTGGGAAAACCGTGGGCCTTACGCCCACGGATCGACCTCAGCGACCACTTGAACCTCGTCGCCGTCGATTTCATCGGCGGGGACGGCGCCGAAGGTTCCATCCCCGGCCTGGAAGACGACGATCGAGACCATGAGCGTGGCGGCGAGGGAAGCGGCGAAGGCGTGAGCATCTTTGCGGGACATCTGTTTGGCTCCTGTCTTGGAGGCGGGGGACCATCCCCCGCGCGACAGGACCCCGCAGGCCCGAAGACTGGCTGACATCACCGGGTGCGTTCGGCCCCCCACTTCAAACGGGGCCGAATCCGCCCGGCGGCACGGGCTTGCCCGTAGTCCGACCCCTCGCGGGTTGATCTCGAAGACGGGATTCGGGGCAAGGAAGGGAATGGCGAGCGGGGGATGGTGCCCCAACGTCAGGAGCCGGTTGTCCCGCTGATGCTTTGAACACCGCCCGCCTCCCGGGCAGGCTCTTGGTTGAAGACCTACGTCTTTGGGGATGGATCCTCTGGTGCCCCGCGGCATCGCGGGACGAGGTTCTTGGTCGGTGAGAGGCCCGCCCTTCGGCAGGCCCCACACACATTGTCAGGGCTCAGGCGGCCAGATCCGCGCCCCCTGCCCTTTCGCCGTCTTCAGCACCGACGATCTCAAGCCGCGCATTGCGATAGCCCTCCCGCGCAATCCATAGCTCGGCTGCGGTGACCGACTCCGCCAGATGCAGCAGCTCGGTGTTGCCACCGAAGTCCAGAAGCACGCGCACCTGCCCTGGCTTGGGTTCCTCGGCCACCTCGAAGACCAGACGGCTGTCGGCCGAATGACTGCGCATGATGGTGACCAGGATCACCCCGTCCGAGGAGAAGTTGCCCTCGTGCAGTGTGAAGGAGGCTGGAGCCGTCCAGGTCGGATAGACCCGCGGCGATTCCTTCTTCACGAGGCGGCCGACGCCGTTCGAACGCTCCCACGCCGCGAGCTTCTTGGTGAAGCGTGCCGGCGGCTTGGGACTGCCATCGGTGTAGCGGATCAGTGCCCCCAGAGGGGCTGTATCGATGATGGTTGTTGCAGACATGATTCCTCATCCCGAATGCGAGCATTCGCATTCATCATATTGATATTGCTTTGTTTTGTGTGAATGAGGCGGGTTTCCCCGCCCCCGGATGGCTCAGGTCACTCTGCCGCCATCATCGACGCGGGGTTCTCCGGCAGATCAGCCGTGAGGAAGGCCGGGAGATCGACATCCTCGGGCTGGCCCGCGTCCTCCCCCTGCCCTTCTGCGACGTCCTCGCCATCGGGTGCGACCAGATCAGCGCGGCGCAGGACCTCGGGCAACCAACCGCTGCCCTTGAGAAGCCGCTCGGCCTCGGTCGCCATCTCGCCCTTCTTCAGATGATCGAGAAGCTGCGCAGTTCCCTCCCCCTTCGCCTCGCGCACAGCCTCGAGGATCCGGGCCTTCGGCACGCGGTTGAGATAGCGATCGACCGTCGGCTCCCAGCCTGCCTCGACCATGTCGAGATCCACCGCGCAGGCCACGAGATCGGCATGCGCCATGCGGCGGGTCAGACCGCTGGCGGAGACGCCCGCACCGTAAGGGTTCACCTTCTCATGGAGCGCGTTGATCCCGAAGCTGAGGCAATGCGCGAGAAGCGCAAGGCGGCTGCTCTGGTCGAGCGTGGTCAGAAAGTCCCAGAGTGCGGCGTCGTCGCCGAGGGGCAGATCGGCCTCCCAGGCCGCATGACGCTCATCGACCAGCTTGGCCACGACGCTGTCCTTCAGATCGGGCGCCTGGGCCGACATGTAGACGTGTCGGACGGAGGCTTCGAGGCAGCTACCCGTCGCAGAGGAGGTGCGGAAGGTGTCCGCCACCAACTTCAGGAGCAGGAGCGTCAGCGCAACGTCCGGCGACCGCCCGATGGCCTCACGCAGCGCCAGGGTCCGGTGGGCCGTCAGTTCCATGACCAGCCGTTCGGGCAGCGGCTTCAGCGCCCCGTCGTCTTCCTCGTCGGACGCGTCCGCGCCGATCGGCTGGCCCGCCGTGGTGATGACGGTCCCCCCAGCGGAGGCTGCAGAAGGCGTCCAGCCAGAACCACCAGCATCACTCCCCTGCCCCATGGCATCAGCGCCATCGCCATTCTGGACCGCGGTCTCCTCGCGCGGCTCATCTTGGGGCCGGACATAGCCGCGATAGATCGCAAGGCTGCCATCCCGATCCAGCGTTACGAAGACGCCCGCGCGCGGGATCTCGGCCTCATCGTAGATCAGAGGCCGCCGTTCGATCGCCTCCATCGCCATCTCGAGCTGCCCGAGCCAGGCATCGATCTCCTCGGGGTACTCGTCCTCGCCGGAGTATTCTTCCTCCAGCGCCCGATACTCGGCGAGGAGCCTCGCGTGACCCGCGCTTTCCTCGTCGGTCATCGGCGCGGGATCACCGGCCAGACGCCGCAGACCGTGGCTGTAGCCATAGGGCAGGTCGGTCGCCACCTCGATCCACTTCCAGCCCTCCGAGACCAGCGCCTCGGCTTCGGCCTGGAGCTTCTCGGCGACCAGCCGGTCGAGCAGGGCAGGGTCCTCGAGCCAACCGCCATCATCGCCCTGAAAGAGATCGCGCAACACGACACCGCCGGCCGCCTCATAGGCATCGACACCGACGAAGACGGCGCGACGATCAGACGCCCGGACCGAGGTCTCCGTGAGCATGCGCCGGATGGTATAGGGCTCCTTGTTCCAGGAGTTCTTCACCGCATCCCAGACCTGCGCCTGACGCGCATGATCCGGGTTCACGGTGAAGGCCATCAGCTGTTCGAGCGTCATGCCGTCCTCTGCATAGACCTCGAGCAGGGCAGGGGCCACGGAGGCGAGTTTCAGGCGCTGCTTGACGATCTGCGGCGTGACGAAGAAGGCCGCGGCGATCGCTTCCTCGCCCTGGCCCTTCTCACGAAGAGCCTGAAAAGCGCGGAACTGGTCCAGCGGGTGCAGAGCCACGCGCTGCATGTTCTCCGCCAGCGAGTCGTCCTCGGCGAGGATCTCCAAAGCACGATCCCGCACGATACAGGGGATCGGCACGGTCTTCGCTAGCCGCTTCTGCTTCACCAAGAGCGATAGCGCTTGGAAACGACGACCACCGGCCGGGATCTCGAACATGCCGGTCTCGACCCCATCGGCATCAAGCATGGGCCGCACGTTCAGGCTCTGCAGGAGCCCGCGCCGGGCGATGTCATCGGCCAATTCTTCGACCGAGACGCCGACCTTGATGCGCCGCACATTGGACTGGCTCAGCACCAGCTTGTTGAAAGGGATGTCCCGCGACCGGGACAGGGTGATGTTCTGGGCTGCTTTCGCCATCAGATCTTCTCCACGACGGGCGCCGGAAGCCACTCTCCCGATCTCACTCACCGTCACCCCTCAAACCCCCAACCTTTCCCTCTGTTCGTTCATCGTCTCGCGACCTGTCATGTAGTTCACAGCTGTGAACTCTCGTCCCGCTCGAGCCAGTTCACAGCTGTGAACATTATGCCGCGGTTCGCCGGGACATCAGCGCCATGATCATCGGCCCGCAAGAGAACTCGCCCGCTGCCGCCTTCGATGTCAGCGCGCGGAGGTAGCCACCGGGCGATCGGATGTCGGCAAAGCGTTCCAGCATGGCCACAACTACGATGGATGCCTGCTCAGGGCCCATGAACCGTTGCGCTTCTTCCCAAGCGGACGCACTGATCCCCATGGCCGGCCGCACATGGCAAGCGGCGTCGAAAAGCTGATGCCAGTGGCGGATATCGCCCTGGTAGAAGGTTTTAAGCGACGGGCAACCCGCGATCACCAGATGGAGCGGAATCTTTGGCACGCGTCTTGTGTCCGCTTCTTCCACGTCAGCAACAAGTGCATCCGTTTCAAGATCTGGCGCGCCGGCTGCCGCCCCGCCTTTTTTCAAGGCAGGTTCAAGATCTATAGATTCTTCATTTGAATTATGATGATGGCGCTCAAACTGGGCACCATTGGTGTTCATTTCTTCTGTTTCAGGCCCATCAATGACGTTGCGTGCATGATCAAGAAGGGCTTCGAGGTCGATCCGATATGCGGAGAGCTCTTCAAGCGTGAGCTTGCGGCGCAGGGCGCGCGCTGTGAGGACAGCCTTGTCGCGAAACTGATCCCATAGGCCAAGGCCTGGCTGGATTTCCTCTCCAAACTCCGCGAGGGCAGCGAGATCGCGCCGCATCAGGCTCACGACCTCCCGCAGTCGCCGCACACGGTCCTCGGCCTCACGCACGGCCTCTGCGGCCCGTGCAATCTCCTCGGTCCGACAGTAGAGCGGCGACAGGTCGAACCCAAAAGCCACGCGCTCTTCGCCGTGCTTGCGGACATATCGCTTCCCGTTGGGGCTATCGCGCCGCATGAGCAAGCCTGCCTCGACAAGGCGCGCCAAGTGTCGGCGCATGGTGGAGCAGGGCATGCCATTCAGGCGCTCGCAGATCGCCTTGTTGGACGGGAAGACGACCATTTCAGCGTTCCCGCCAAGCGCATCGTCCGGGAAGAAGCTGAGGAGACCCTGCATGACCGTCAGATCACGTTCCGTGACCCCAAAGGCCGCTTGCGCCTTGGACAGTTCGCGCAGGAGTTCCCACTTGTTGATGGGCTTGCCCGGAACAGACGCCTCAGGTCGCTCGACCACGCGCAGATGGGCGTGCGAGATCGGCCGCATAAACGGCGAAATCGGTGTGTACTCCATGATGTCAGTTCACGAAGGCATAGAAAGACCGTTCCGCGAATCACATATGACTTGCGGTTTGCGCGCTGGCCCACTACCTTGAAGGTGCTAAGATCAAAGTTGGGGTCTCGTGGAGCGCAAGCTTTGCGGGACCTTTTCTTTAGCCTGTACCGTGCCTCCTTTTTGTTGCTGCTCTGCCTCTCTTCATGTCTCGCGTCTCCAGCGATCATGAAGCTCGTCGAGGACGTGCTGCGCACGGGCGTCGAGCCACTGCGCAAAGGCATCGTCCACATCCGTAAGGTCCAGCCTGACCGCCCGAGCCGACCGCTTTATGGCGCCCGCAGGCGCGCCATCGATCAAAAGAGGCGTCGCTTTGGGTCTCGGCTTCCTGCCAAGAGAAGGACCAGTGGTCTTCTTCACATGGCGGACAACGGCTTCAAATGCCGCGACCGAAGGATCAAGCTGGGGCTCCTCTTCGGCCTGTTCGACTGCAGCCGCTTTGCCTCGGGCATCACTTGCAACACGGCAAAGCTCGTCCATGCCCATGCCGGTATTGGAGAGTTCCTTCGCCAACGATTCCCATCTGGGGCGCCCGATTCCATGAGCCGGTCCAATCGCACGGGCCAAGTCGGTCCCGATCGACTTGGCAACCGAGATCGACATCGACACAGCAGAACGGGTCACATTCAGCACTTCGGCAATCTGAGCCTGCGAACCAAAGCCGCTGGCGAGCAGCTCCTGGGCGAAGAGGGCGCGTTCGATATAGCTCAGATCGCGCCTTCCAGTGTTTTCGGAAACCTGGGCACGCAGCGCGGCCGTGTCGTCTAGGTTAGCGATAAGCGCTCGAACCTTCTTGACCTTGTCGGAGGCACGAATGGCCTCAAGACGGCGGCGTCCATAGACGAGCAGATAGCGATTGGTTTCGGTCGGGTGGCGCCTTACGAGTATGGGGACGGTCTGGCCGTTCTGCTCAATCGACGCACGCAGATCATCCACATCCTTGGGGTCGAGGCGATCCGAATACCTCTCGTCCTCGATCTCGACCGGGTCGAGTTCCCAGACATGATGGGCATCTACGGCATCACGTGCGGAGCGCAGGGCCCTATTGCTTGACATCATGCTACCCGGGGCAGGGGGCGTCCCCGCTGCTGCCAGACTGTCGAGCATGGACATGCGCTTCTTCTTGCTGTCAGTCATCAGCGCCCCCAGGTTTTCTGGATGAGCTGGGCAATCTCATCGTTGACGGCATTCAGGCTTTCAATGGCACGGTCATAGGTCGTCCGGGTGAAGGCGCTCCGTTCGACCTCGTACAGGGTCTGCTTGGTCAGGCCGGCATCCGAGATGGCCGTCGACTTGAGCAACGGAGCGTTCAGGACCTTGTCGCCATACATTGTGCGCAGGAAGGCGACGATACGGTTCTGTGGCGCATCCGTCGGCTCGTAGCGGGTCAACAGATAGCGCATCCAGTCATGCGACATGTCGGCTCCGCTATCGGCGATGACATCCATGAGGTCGGCCGTCATCCTGAGGAACTGGCTCATCGACATCACGTCGAGCATCTCGGGATGGATCGTCACAAGAACACCCGTCGCGGCAGACAGCGCCGACATGGTCAAGAACCCGAGCTGCGGAGGACAGTCGATAACGACGACATCGTACCGATCATCGACCTGCGCCAGCGCTTCCTTCACACGGAAGAAGAACAAGCCCGCGTTGCCGCGAGACAGAGCCCGCGGCGTTTCGTGCTCGAACTCCATGAGTTCGAGGTTTCCGGGAATCAGATCCAAGTTTGGTATGTAGGTCTTGCGGATCACCTGGGCGATCGGAACAGGATCTTCGTAGCGGATCGCATCGTAGAGCGTGCCGCCGTCAAGCAGGTCAAATTCCGGCTGAACCCCGTGCAAGGCCGTGAGCGAGGCCTGCGGATCAAGGTCGATCGCCAAGACACGGTACCCCTTGAGGGCCAACCGTTGAGCAAGATGCGCCGAGGAGGTTGTCTTGCCGGACCCACCCTTGAAGTTCATCACGCCGATGATCTGAAGATGGTCACCTGCGCGACGACCAGGCAGGTAGTCTCCCGGCTTGCGAGCCGTTTTCTCCAGCAGTATCCGTAAGTTATGAACATCTTCGGCCGAGTAGTGCCGTCGGTTCCCCGATGAGACTTCGGGCGAAGGCCCCTTGCCATCAAGGTGAAGCTTTCTGAGGTATGAGTCGTTGACGCCCAGCAGAGCAGCAGCTTCCCCTGAGGTGAATTTGCGCATAGTCTTGGAAGCGTCGGGCGGGAAAAGGCTCTCACGCTGCGAATGCAGTTGCGCCGCCAGCAACTCAGAGTGCTGACGGATCACAGCGTTCAGGTCTTCCGGTGTATTGGCTCTGCTCATCTGCCCTCTCGCGTCCGTGTCGTGTTCACGGATTTTGGCGTTTAGTCGACCTTTTCCGTGACTATTGGCGGAGGACTCAGATTCGTGCAAGCACTTTCTAAATCTGGTGTCAGTCGCTTAGCGACGCACAAGAGTCGCTTGGGTGCGAAGGAGGACTTGTCCATGCGACCAGTGTGATATACATCAGTGGCCGTATATCCACACAGGAGGTCACGATGCAGGTCGCAAAATGGGGCAACTCGCTGGCCGTCCGTCTGCCCGCGGGGCTTGTCCGGGAACTTGGCCTCAAGGAAGGCGATCAGATCGACCTGATCAAGGACGACGGCCAAGTCAGAGTTCGTCGTCTGGCGCGTGCGGACGAGGTGCTGACGGGTCTGCGCCGCTTTCGGGGCAAGCTGCACGCTTCAGAACGCCTGAGCCGCGACGCTGCGAATGAGCGCTGAATTCGCGGACACGAATGTCGTTCTTTACCTGCTCGACGACGGCCCGAAGGCCGATCGAGCCGAGGCCATCCTGGGGCAGGAGCCCCGGATCAGCGTTCAAGTCCTGAACGAGGCGCTGGTGAACTGCCGCCGCAAGGCTGGCTTGAGTTGGGAGGAAGCAGCAGCATTTCTCGAAGGCGTGCGCGCCCTGTGTCCCGTCGAAGATCTGACTGTGCAGACCCATGACATCGGCCGCGCCTTGGGGGAACGCTACGGCTTCTCAATCTACGATGCGATGATCGTGGCCAGCGCTTTGGTTGCAGGCTGTACCACGCTGTGGAGCGAGGACATGCAAGATGGCCTGCTGGTGGAAGGCCAGCTTCGCATCGTCAACCCCTTTGCATGAGCGGACAGTCTCCGAGCATGGCGCTGGCCATAGCCCTGCAATCCTTCCATGGCGCGGAAGATTTGCAAGGTTGTTTGGCTATCCGAGCAGCCCCAGCCTCTCAGCCCGTTCCAGCAGCATCTTCACGGATGACGGTTGCCAGCTTGTCCGCCCACGGGGCGTGCGCTCGCGCATCGCTTCCAGCCGGGTGCAGATCGCCTGAAGCGTGATGTCGGGGTCCGCGCCCTTGATGGCAGCGACGATGGCAGGCAGGCGGTCGTCGGTTTCGCGGCGGTTGGCGCGGTCCAGTACCGTAGGCGGTAGGAAGCCGTCCCGGACATAGGCGTTGACCGCGCGCAAAAGGCGGCTTTGCGTCCATTGGCGCTCGCGGGGCAGGGGGCCGTTGACGATGCGCACTACGTCTTCCCAGGCCAAGTCCGGGCGCAGGCGACGGACATGGGGAACCCAGTCTTGCGCCGTCTCGTTCAGGCGTTCCATATAGCCCTCCTGCCGGGCCAGCCGCACCTTGCGCAGCGCCGCCGGATCCCGGACGCGCAGGCCCGGATTGCCGCCAACCCGGCCTTTGGTTCGTGCGCTGGCCAGCCCGGCCTTGGTGCGGTCGCGGATCAGGGCGCGCTCAAACTCAGCTGCGGCACCGAGGACCTGGAGGGTGAACTTACCCTGCGGGGAGGACGTGTCGATCGGATCGGTAAGCGATCGGAAGAAGGCGTTCTTGGCCTCCAGCCGTTCGATCACCTCGAGGAGGTGGGAGAGCGACCGCGCCAGACGGTCGATGCGCACCACCACCAGCGTGTCGCCCTTGCCGATCCGCTCCAGCACCCGCGCCAGCACGGGCCGCGCGCGGTTTCCGCCCGAGGCTTGTTCCTCGTGGATCTCGACGCAGCCTGCGGATTTCAGGGCCTGCGACTGGGGCAGGGGGGTTTGATCCTCGGTCGAGACGCGCGCGTAGCCGATCAGGGGCATCAAAACAGCCAGTTTGCAGTTTCATATACCGTCAATAAACGACCGTTTGTAAACGAATGCAAGAGGCGTTTCCCTCGTCGCGCTGAGTTCGGGAAGCCTTGTATCTATGGGCTGAAGCCCGCGAGAGGCGCTCCAGCGTTCTTGAAAAGACAGAGGCCTCAGGCGCCTCTATAGTAGAGAAAAACGCAGCCGCTCAAACTCCGTCGTCAAGGGCGCAAAATAGCTTTATAATGCGCGCATGAACCGATCTCGCCCTACAAACATGGACTATGACGAGATGCCTCTCGAAGACTTGGAGGCGTCCGAGGACCGGGATGACGCTGACCTCTGGTTCCTGCCAGGGCCGATGGAGGACGAACCGGTGTCGCGTTTGGTTCCCGATTTCAATTGAAGCGATTAGCTGAAACCTGAGCGGTCTGGTTGGAGCTTGGCATTTCAGCAAAGGCTCGACGGAAGGGCAGGGGGCTTACAGGCCTGCGGCCTTGGTCAGGTTCACCCGGAACCTGTCGCGGCGTCGCTGGTATCGGCGGGTCATCTCTGCGCTGGCATGACCAAGCTGCTTTTGAACGTAGCGCTCATCAACTTCCGCGCTGCTGGCAAGGCCTGCGCGCAGGGAATGGCCCGAGAACAGCCGCACGCGCTCGGCTTCAGGCAGATCAGGGCGTAGCCCGGCCTCGCGGGCGCAGGACTTGATCAGCCGGGCGACGTGCTTGTCCGACAACCGCTCGCTCGTAGCTTTCAGGCCGTTGCGTGACGTGGCGACGAAGATCGGGCCGAAGTCGATCCTTGCGTAATGCAGCCACTGCGTCAGGGCATGGACCGGGCAGGTCTGATCTGATGAGCCGCGGGCGATTTCGACCTCGCGCCAACCGGTCTTGCCGCGCAGGGTGAGGAGCACGCCGTCCTCCAAGATCTCGACCCAGCCGCCGGAGTCAGGCGTGTCATCCTTGCCGTGGTCGAGGCTGACAATTTCGGACCGACGCAGGCCACCAGCAAAGCCGATCAGCAGGATCGCCCGGTCGCGCAGGCCGCGCAAATCGTGGGGGAGGGTTGCCAGCATGTCGCGCAGGTCTTCCGGCAGAATGGCCTCTTTCTGTGCTGGTGGCCGTGCGTGCTTGCGGCGGATGCCAGCCAGGACGCTGGCAATGTGCCGATCTTTGCGGTCGAGCCGCTCTCCGCGCTGCGCATAGCCCCAGGTCAGGCCAGACAGCCGCCGTTCTATAGAGGAGGCCGAGAGGGCAGGTGCTTTGCCGCTCGGCGCTGCCAGATCGGCGATGTAGAGGCCGATCAGCTGGGACGACGAGGGGAGAGGGTCCGCGCCACGCATCCGGCACCAGCGCGCGAAGTGGGCCCAATCCTTGGTGTAGGCCTTCAGCGTGTTCTCCGACGCCGCCTGACGCGCATAGTCACGCGCCGTTTCGACCAGGCGGTCGAGCGTGCCCGAGCCAGCGACATGGGAGGGCAGGGCGATCGTGTCGCGCTCCGTATCAGCGCTGTCGTCCCGCTCATGGCGATCGGGACGTTCCGGGGGTTCTGAAGGCGATTTCTCGGGCGTTTCGGTCATACCGTCGAGCATACTCCCGGCACGTCCGATAATGCAAACTTATTGGACATTGTGGAGCCAACAAAGCTGCGGCGCTATTGGTGCATTTATCTGGTAGAAAGCGCCGTCACAATGTAGGCTGCCGGCATGAGAAAACCGCGCGCCGAGCCTTTGGAAACCTTGCCGATGCTGCCCCCGCTGCCGGGCTGGATCGGTGCTGCCCCGGCAGAAACCCTTGAGGCAGCGGCCTTCCGCTCTGGGGCCGCGCTGGCGCATCTGAGCCAAGTGACCGCGGCCGGGGATGTGCCTGTGGCGCTGTGGCGGGACCGCTTGGCTTTGGTGGCGGCCGGGAACTGCGCTGAAATGGCGGGGCGCAGGGAAGGGCCGGGCGCCTTGCGCGATGCTCTGCACCTGACGGGTCCGGGCGACGACCCCGGCCCAGCGGGACGGCTTTTGCAGCAGTGGTCACGCGCGGTGGCCCGGCCTGTCTCGGTCGCGCATCTGACCAATGCGCTGCAAGGGATCGGGGCCGAGCGGATCGCGCTGTGCCTTGATGCCATGGGGCAGACCCCGGTCGACCGCGCGGCGCATGTCATTGAGGCGGTGCTGACAGATCACCCGCGGGCCGAAACTGCGGTGCTGATCCTTGCCGATGCGGTTCTGGCAAAGGGGGTGGGGGCAACGCATGTGCTGCCACTTCTGGCGCTGACGCTCAGGCCCCGCGACCTGCGCCTGCGGGGCGATGATCTGCGTCTGGCCTGTCACCGCGCCGTTGTCTCTGCCGTCGGGCAGGCGCTGCAGCTGGCCTGCGATCTGGCCCGTGCGGCGGCCCGCCTTCGGGCGGTGGCCCCGAAGCTGCGCGCCAAGGCGGCGGGCCGGGCGGTCGATCTGTTTCTGTCGCGCGATGCGCTGGTGCCGGGGGCATTGGCCTTTATGTCGGATCGGGCCGCGCGACGGCTCTGCGACCGACTGGTGGCACTCGGCGCCGTGCGCGAACTGACAGGGCGGGACACGTTCCGCCTGTACGGGGTCTGAGCATGGGGCGGCGCGAGGACACAGAACTTGACCGCGAATTGGCCGTTCTTCCCCCTGAGTTGCGCTGGCGGGAGTGGATGCGCCGGATCGAGGCGGTGCTGTTTGCAAGTAGCGCACCGGTGGCGCGCGAGGATCTGGCGCGGGTCGTGGGGCAGGGGGCCTCGATCGATCTGTTGATCGAGGATCTGGCAGTGGATCTGGAGGGCCGACCCTATGAGGTGGCACAGGTGGGCAAGGCGTGGATGCTGCGCACGCGCGCGGCCTATGCCCCAGCGATCCGCGCTGCGGCAGATGTGGACAGCCAGGCGCTGAACCTGTCGGACTACGATCTGGCCGTGCTGGCGGCGATTGCGTATCACCAGCCGGTCAGCCGCGACGGGTTGAAGGACATCTTTGGAAAAGAGATCAGCCGTGACCTGATCGGCCGACTTGCCGAGCGGGACCTGATCGGCACCGGCCCCCGTGAGCCGAGACGTGGCGCGCCTTATACCTTCGTCACCACCGAGGCGTTCCTGGCTGCCTTCGGGATGGAGTCCTTGCGCGACCTGCCAGACCCCGAGCAATTGGACGATGCAGGCCTGGCAGGCCCATCGGGGGCCACGGAAGGTTAGGCGACCGGCCAGGCTTCAGCAGGAAATCGGCGACTTTGGTGAAGCCGGATTGCTGCCCGCAGCAAGGCGGCCAGATCAGGCTCTCTGGAGGAGGAGGCCGGCCCCGGCCCGGCAGTTTCGCCAAGCCGATCTCTGAGCGTCCTGACCAACCCCTTGTGGTTTTCGGAGGCGCGGGCCAGCCCGAGCCAGAAGGTCAGCGGGCCGCGTTCTGTGGGGTCTCTTACCTCGATCTGCCGCTCTGACAACCGCTGGAAGAAATTGTAGCGAACCCGATGCGACAAGAATGGGACCGTTGATGTCGCCGTTCTGACGGGCACTGGGTGTTTCATAAGCTGCACGGCAAGAGACTTCCGGTCGTCCTGCGCGCGCTCAGCGGAATCAAGGCGCAGCAGATCGTCGATCAGCCGCTCGAGGCGCCGGGCGCCCGTGCTTGCCGGGCCAGTCGGTTTTGCGAGAGGGGCGTCGCAGAAGGCGCAGTACTGTTGTGGCACGAGGCGAGCCTGACGAAATGGCGCAAGGCTCTGCCCACAAGACGGGCAACGGTCGCGCAAGCGGCAGCCATGGCGAAAGCAGGACACGCGGGTTGCCAAGGTCCAGCTCCGCCGGAAATAGGGCACCTCGTCTTCCCCCAGGCAGGAGGGACAGAACTGCAACCAACAGGACTGCGCCGTCGATGTCCCTGCATCTTGCGGCCGGGTCCGCAGCCGCAAGCGCAGGGTCGAGAGTGGACTGTTGGCCAGACAAAGACCGTCGATCTCGTCGGGGCAGATCGCCGTATGGTCGAGCAGCAAGCGACGAACAGAATCCGGCAGATGCCGGTCAAGTTGCGCCGACCATGTCTCGCCGGCCACCCCGAGCACCGCTCCAAAATAGCGCGGCGGCACACCATTGGCATGTGCAAGCCGATGCAGCCAGCTTGACAAAAGCTCCCCAGGAGCTGGCCGGACGTCCACCGGCCAGCGATGCCCCGCGGCCACTCTATAGCGGCGGGCCGGGGAGACGGTGATCCTCTGCGCACTGCTGGTCATGTCATTGAATGGCGCAAGGCCGAGTTCCGTCGCCGTGACAGCGGTATATAGCCGAGGGCCATGACGGTGCTGGACGTGATCCTTTCCTCACCGCTCTCAACAGCTGCCACCGCCGTCCGGGTGACGATGTCGACCACCTCGCCAATCAGCCCTTCCGACAGATCATGGATCATTTTGGCCAGGGGAGGTCGTGAGAGGTTTGAGGCATGCGCAAGCGGCATGCTGGCCTCGAGACTGTCGAGAAGCGTGGCGAAGTCTTCGTCGAATCCCCACCGTGACACTGCGACCGTATCGAACCGCGAGCCCATTTCTTCAGTGTCGTGCAATGCATCATAGACAGCGATTTCGCCGACAAGCACGGGCGAGATGTCATGCACGCGTGCGATCCGCCGCAGGAACGAGAAGATTGCCTTCACATCCTGTCGGCGTCCGCGCAGAACACTGTGGAATTCGTCGAAGATGAGCAGGCGCGGCTTGACGCTGTCGAGAAGATGATCGACCTGTTCGCTGGCGCGGGACAGGCTACGCCAGCCGGCAGCTTGCGGGGCGCGCAGTCCGGACAGAATGCTGGCGTAGAAATGCGACAGGCCTGCCCCCTCCCGGGTCTGGATCACCCAGACCCTTTGCCGGTCGGCACGGCGCAGATGTTCGACGGCGAAGCGTTCGGCGATCATGGTCTTGCCGTTGTGATAGGGACCAGCAATCAACAAGCCGCGTGGACGGAGTGATGGCGGGCGTTCCAACAGCTGCCGCATCGCATCATGTGCCGCAGAGGCACCGGGATGGCCTATCCAGCGTGGCGCCCGAATATGAGCAATGCGGGTGGCAGCATCCGCATCGAGCAACGCTGAGGTTGATGGTAGGAGATGGTCGGCCATGCTACCAGGTCTCCACAGGAAAGACGCGGCGGGGTCGGTCAGGTTCTGGTCCGGTATGGGTCGCCTCCGAAACCTGCCCGACATTTTGATACGCCTTCGGCGCGTCTGCGGCGTGTCGGGCCCTGGTCATTTCCCGCAGGTGAGCCTTCTTGGATTTGGCCCCGGCGACGGTCGCCGCGATTTCCCGGCGCAGAAGCGTCTTTTCCTGCGCCGGTCGTTGTTGGCTCTCACGCGTGCGCGCTCGGTCGGCTTCATGCTGCCAAAGGGTGATTGGCATGGTCACCCCATCCCGCCGCTTTACCGGACGCCAGATCCGCGTGTCGGGATCGGCGATGTAGATCCGGCTGATGTCCCGGGGGTCGTAGCATAGATCCAGAGGTGGCAACCGGTCACGGCGGGCGACGAGAGGGCCAAGCCATTGCTCGAAGTAGTCGATGGCGAACAGGCTGACGCCCTGGGGAGAGATGCGGCGTGTTGTGCGGGGGAGAAAGTTGAGCAGGACTTGGTCAGGATCATCGATCGGCCGGTCCGTCGGTGGAAGTCGCCGCTCCCATTCGAGGCGAGGCACAGTCAGCTTGCGCGCGTTCTGGGTCTGGTTGTGATCGATGATTGCCAGAGCGATGCAACGCTCGAGGGCCGCGAAGGTCAGACTTGCCCTCTCATCGGACGCATAGTCGCCGCGATCCGCGATCGACCGTCCGGTCTTGCCGGGAAGAGAGCGAAGCACCGTGTTCACTTTTCCGACGAGGCGTTCGACAACGCCACCCCGGTGAACCGTTCCCTTGTTCCGGGTGCGGACGGTTATGCCGAAGTCGGCGCATCCCGTCGTGAAGGTGCTGCTTTGAAACTCCTTGGCGGAGTCGACAACGATCTGCTTCGGGCGGCCGCACATTTCCCATGGGTGCGCAATCCCGCGTTCGGCCAGCCAGTCATCCTTGCGGCACATCGCGTGTGCCAAGCACAATGCCACCGAGAGTCGGGACGGGCGCTCGAGGGTGAGGCAAAAGCCGATGATTGCACTCGTCGCCACATCGGCGGCGATGGTGAGATAGGGTCTGCCCACGAAAACGCCATGATCGTCGATCACCTCGACGAACTGGATATCGGCCGGTGTGTGATCGATCTGGACGACGTCAAGGGCGTGTGCTGCACGGATGTATCCCGGACGCGGTTTCAGGCGGTGAAGATGTTTGCCACCGGAAAGCCGCCGCCGTGCGATCTCCTCGGGAGTGAAGATGATCGGAATCCGCTTGGCCACGGTGACATAGGCCGGGGGCTTGAAGCCTTGGCCGGAACAGCGCGCGCGGATCTCGTCGACGATGGGCGCGAGATCGGGTTGCTCTGGCTGCAGCCACATCTTTCGCAAAGTGTCGGAAATGATGGCTTCCACGCTGGCCGATATCCTCGCACGCCGCGCGCCATTCGTCCGAGGAAGAAGCGACGAGACACGGCGGTCCTCCCGATACCGGGCGAGGTGATTGTAGACCTGACGCGTCGAAAGGCGCAGTTCCACCGCTGCCCGGCTGACAGCCTCCCGCATCGGCAAGTCGCCATCGAGAACCCGGTCAAGTTCGCGAGCGATCCGAACCGCCTTCGACCAAGCCTCGTCTGAAGCGCGGTAAGCTGCCCGCTCCAAAGGCCGATCTTTGCTGAGTGCTGTCATGCCGCCGTGCCCTTCAAAACCTATTGAAGTCCATAATGAAATTGAAATCGCAAAGCAGAAACCCGCGCCACTTCCGGAGGTACCTTGCGGAAATCATGTGAAAACCACGCAGTGAAATCGTGAAGGAAAAGCGACACCGTCGCCATCGGCCGCGGCTGCGAGGATTGCGTCGTCTTTCACGCCAGCGAGGCCAAGACCCATGGCGCCAGCCGCGACGAGCTGCTGGAGGTGCTGGCCGTGGCCATCGAGATGTCCGGCGGCCCCGGAACCGTCTATGCCGCCAAGGCGCTTGCCGCTTTCGACGAGCTCTGAGCCGCATCGCGAGGAACCCTGCCCGCCCGCGGACGTTGGCCCCGCATCGGCGGCTGGCCCCGGCTGCGCCATGGCCGCACCCACCCTTCAAAGGCAGGACAGATGGCTGAGAACTCCTATGACACCACCCGCGGCACCGGCGGCGAGACGCAGCAGATCGGCAGCGGGCTGACCACCAACCACGGCATCCCGGTCGCGGACAACCAGAACAGCCTGCGCGCCGGCGCGCGCGGCCCGACGCTGCTCGAGGACTTCCTGCTGCGCGAGAAGATCTTCCACTTCGACCACGAACGCATCCCCGAGCGCATCGTCCACGCCCGCGGCTCGGGCGCGCATGGCTATTTCGAATGCACCGACCCGATCCCCGAGCTGACCCGCGCCAGCCTGCTTTCCGAAATGGGCAAGCGCACGCCGGTCTTCGTGCGCTTCTCGACCGTGGCCGGCGGCGCGGGCTCGGTCGACACGCCGCGCGACGTGCGCGGCTTCGCCACCAAGTTCTACACCGACCAAGGCAATTGGGACCTTGTCGGCAACAATATCCCGGTCTTCTTCATCCAGGACGCGCTGAAATTCCCCGACCTGGTGCATTCGGTCAAGATGGAGGCCGACCGTGGCTATCCCCAGGCCGCGACGGCGCATGACACCTTCTGGGATTTCGTCTCGCTGATGCCCGAGACGCTGCACACGGTGATCTGGGCCATGTCCGACCGCGCCATCCCGCGCAGCTTCCGGATGATGCAGGGCTTCGGCATCCATACCTTCAAGCTGGTCAACGACAGCGGCCAGTCGCATTTCGTCAAGTTCCACTGGAAGCCGCGGCTGGGGGTGCAGTCGCTGGTCTGGGACGAAAGCGCCAAGCTGCAGGGCGCCGACAACGACTATCACCGCCGCGACCTCTACGAGGCGATCGAGGCCGGCGACTTCCCGGAATGGGATCTGGGCGTGCAGATCTTCGACCAGGAACTGGCGGACAGCCTGCCCTATGACGTGCTCGACGCGACCAAGATCATCCCCGAGGAGGTCGTGCCGCTGCGCGTGGTCGGCCGGCTGGTGCTGGACCGCAATCCCGACAATTTCTTCGCCGAGACCGAGCAGGTGGCCTTCCTGCCCTCGAACGTGGTGCCGGGAATCGACTTCACCGACGATCCGCTGCTGCAGGGGCGGCTGTTCTCCTATCTCGACACGCAGAAATCGCGGCTGGGCACGACGAATTTCCACCAGATCCCGGTGAACGCGCCGAAATGCCCCTATGCCAACATGATGCGCGACGGCATGATGCAGACCCAGGTGCCCAGGGGCCGCGCCAATTACGAGCCGAACAGCCTCGACCAGGCCGGCGAGGAGACCGGGCCGCGCGCCAATGGCCAGGTCTTCACCACCGTCCCGCAAGAGGTCGAGGGCCAGAAGCTGCGCATCCGCGCCGAGAGCTTCGGCGACCATTACAGCCAGCCGCGGCTGTTCTGGCGCTCGCAGACGGCAAACGAACAGGCGCATATCGCCTCGGCCTTCGTGTTCGAACTGTCCAAGGTGGTGCTGGACCATGTCCGCAGCCGCGTGGTCAGCCACCTGCGCAATGTCGACGAGGATCTGGCCAGCCGCGTCGCCAAGGGGCTGGCCATCGACCTGCCCGCAGCCGCGGAGCCGTTCCGCGCGCCGGTGGACCTGCCGCCTTCGGACGCGCTGTCGATCCAGAAGAACTGGCAGGAGACCTTGCAGGGCCGCAAGGTCGGGTTGCTGTTCGGCGAGGGCTCGGACGCCGCCGCCATCGACGAGCTCATCGCCCGGATCGAGGCCGAGGGCGGCACCGTCTTCACCATCGCCCCCAAGGTCGGGCCGCTGAAGCTGACGGCCGGCGAGCGGGCGGCGGACGGCCAGCTGGCCGGCTCGCCCTCGGTGCTGTTCGACGCCGTCGGCATGATCCTGGCGCCGGACGAGGCGCAGCGCCTGGCCAGCGACGCGGCGGCGCTGTCCTTCGTCATGGATGCCCACGCCCATCTCAAGGCCATCGGCCATTGCAAGGGCTCGCAGGTGATCCTGGATCGCGCCGGCATCCAGGATGGCGAGGGCGTCGGCCCCTATGCCGACCTGCCCGAGATGGCCAAGCGCCGCTACTGGTCGCGCGAGCCCAAGCTGCGCGACCTGGCCTGAGCCCCCAGCATCGCCGCCGCCCGCGCGAAGTCGGCGGCGAAGTCGCTGCGCGCCGTGCGGGCCTCGGCGGCGGGCAGGCGCAGGATCAGGCTCGGGTGCCAGGTCAGCAGCACCGGGCCGCCGTCCAGCGCCGGCTCGACGCTGCCGCGCCGCGCGGTCAGCGGCGCCTTGCGGCCGGTCAGCGCCAGCGCGGCGCTGGCGCCCAGGGCGACGGTCAGGCGCGGCGCGACCAGCCGCCGCTCCTGGTTCAGCCACCAGCGGCAATGGTCGATCTCCGCAGCCGAGGGGTTGCGGTGCAGCCGCCGCTTGCCCTGCGGCGCGAATTTGAAATGCTTGACGGCATTGGTCAGCCAGGCCCGGTCCGGGTCCAGCCCGACCTCGGCCAGCACCGCGCGCAAAAGCTGCCCGGCGGGGCCGACGAAGGGGCGGCCGCGCAGGTCCTCGTGATCGCCCGGCGCCTCGCCGACGATCATCAGCGCGGCGTCAGGGTCGCCCTCGCCCCAGACGGTGCGGGTCGCGGCGTGGCACAGATCGCAGCGCCGGCAGGCCGCGGCCTGCGCGCGGGCCTGCTCCAGGGTCGCGGGCGCAGCCTCATCCGTCGGCAGCCGCAGCCGGGCGATGACCTTGGCGGCAAAGCCTGGCGCCTCGCTTGCTCCCGCCGCCGCCATGGCTGCGACGCGGCGCGGCGCATCGGCCAGCATCCGCGGCACCAGCCGGGTTTCGGGCAGGTTTTTCCAGTATTTCAGCGGCATCTCGGACCGCATCGCCCTGGTCTTGATCCGCGCCGGGTTGAAGATATTGGCGAAATAGGTCTGCCACAGCGCATGGCTGGCGTCGGGCGGCAAGTCCGGGCGCGGCACCGGCTCGGAAAACCGCAGCGCGCCGTCGAAATGCGCCACGCCCTCTGGGGTGACGATGCGCCAGTCCATGTCGGCGAAGCGGCGGGCGAAAAAGGGCGCGGCCGCCTGCAGGATCGGGTGCTCCGGCTCGAACCAGGCGGCGAAGCGGCGGCGCGGGCCGGTCGCCGGCAGCTCGTGAAAACGCAGGAAGGCGTGCATCTTGTGAATGTCGCGCCGCACCGACCGCGCCAGCGCCTGCAAGCGGATCACCAGCGGATCGGTGGGATCGGCCAGCAGGTCGCGCTGCTCCTGCGTCCGCAACAACGCCGTATAAAGCAGGCTCCAGCGCTGCGGATCGCCGTGGAATCCGACCTGCCGGCACAGCGCCAGGAAATCGGGCGTGGCGCGGACCGGATGGCCCCCCGGCGGCGGCAGCGGTTCGGCGCCGAACAGATCCGGCGCCGTCCCCGCCTCGGCCCAGGTCACGGCGCCCGGTTCGATGCGGGCGCTGGCCAAGCGGCGGGGGGGCCCGCGCCCCGCCCC